>NZ_JACNDU010000011.1:0-153956 GCF_017351735.1 Pseudomonas sp. FW300-N2A2
GGCGCTTGGTTACTTGGCGCTCTTCCAAGTGACCCGCTGTAAAAGCGGAACCAATAGCCGCCGTCACCCCAGTAATGGATATGTACACCATCAAAAAACTCGTCGCCTGATACGCAGCCATCGCTGGCAAGCCAGCTCCTACAGGGTCCAAGGTGACCCCCGTGAGAGCAACGCCAATCTCAGGCCAGGCTTTCGCCGTTCAATTCAAAACGCAAAACACGAACAACCAAACGCCCCCCAAAATCCCTGAAAATCACTGACCGGTGCCGAAGACAATCGCGCCCGCTCATGGCTATGGGCATGCACGGCGCAAGCCCCGACACACTGATGAACCTGCGCCGTCATCGGCGCCAACGGTTTCCAATGGCCCGGCACGTTCACCACCGGTGACCATTCCGGCACCACCGGTACAGGCGGCGGCCCGAGTTTCTCGAACTCGGCGGTGCCATAGACAATCTTGCCGTCGACAATCGTCAGCACCGACTCGATCCATTTGACCGCTTCATCCTCGATGTGGAAATAGTCCGCCGACAGCGCAATCAGGTCCGCCAGTTGCCCGACCTTGATCTGGCCTTTCTTGCCCTGCTCGGAAGAGAACCAGGCGCTGCCGTGGGTGAACAATTCCAGCGCCGTGTCGCGGCTCAAGCCTTGCGGGTACAGCGCCAGACCACCGACAGTGCGGCCGCTGACCAGCCAATACATCGAAGTCCAGGGGTTGTAGCTCGACACCCGCGTGGCGTCGGTGCCGGCACCGACCGGTACACCTTCGGCGAGCATACGCGCGATGGGTGGTGTGTGTTCGGCAGCCTTGGCGCCGTAGCGGTCGACGAAGTACTCGCCTTGAAAGGCCATGCGGTCCTGAATCGCAATGCCGCCGCCCAAGGCTTTGACGCGCTCGATGTTCTGCGGGGTGATGGTTTCGGCGTGGTCGAAAAACCATGGCAAACCGTCGAACGGGATGTCGCGATTGACCTTCTCGAACACATCGAGCATGCGACTGATGGATTCGTTGTACGTGGCGTGCAGGCGGAATGGCCAACGCTGCTCTACCAGATGCCGGACCACTGGCTCCAGTTCCTGCTCCATGGTTTGCGGCAGGTCCGGGCGTGGTTCCAGGAAGTCTTCGAAATCCGCCGCCGAAAACACCAGCATTTCCCCGGCACCGTTGTGCCGCAGGAAATCGTCGCCCTGGCCGTAATGCGACGTGCCGGTCCAGTTTTTGAAGTCAGTCAGCTCTTCCTTGGGTTTCTGCGTGAACAGGTTATAGGCGATCCGCACCGTCAGCTGTTGGTCTTTGGCCAGTTGCTGGATTACCTGATAGTCGTCCGGATAATTCTGATAACCACCGCCGGCGTCGATGGCGCTGGTGACGCCGAGGCGATTGAGTTCGCGCATGAACTGCCGGGTCGAGTTGACCTGGTACTCCAGCGGCAGTTTCGGGCCCTTGGCCAGGGTCGAATACAGAATCATCGCGTTAGGGCGCGCGATCAGCATGCCGGTCGGGTCGCCGTTGGCATCTCGCTGGATTTCACCGCCCGGTGGGTTCGGCGTGTCGCGGGTGTAGCCGACTACTTTCAACGCGGCGCGGTTGAGCAGGGCGCGGTCGTAGAGGTGCAGCACGAACACCGGCGTATCCGGCGCGGCTTTGTTCAGTTCATCAATCGTTGGCAGGCGCTTTTCGGCGAACTGGAATTCGTTCCAGCCGCCGACCACCCGTACCCATTGCGGCGTGGGTGTGCGGTCGGCCTGATCCTTGAGCATCCGCAAGGCATCGACCAAGGACGGCACGCCTTCCCAGCGCAACTCAAGGTTGTAATTCAAGCCGCCACGGATCAAGTGCAGGTGCGAGTCATTGAGGCCGGGAATCACCGTGCGACCGTGCAGATCAATAATTTGCGTGCCGGGACCTTGCAGGGCCATGGCCTGAGCGTCGCTGCCGACCACCACGAAGCGTCCGTCCTTGATCGCGACGGCACTGGCCTGGGGTTTCTTGCGATCGACGGTGTGCAGGCGTCCGTTGTACAGAATGAGGTCGGCCGGGGCATCTGGCATGGTTTTACTCCCTGCGATTAGCGGGCTGATCCAGGCGCCGACGGCACCTGCCGTAAGGCCTTGCAGTACACGTCGACGGTTGAAACCGTCGTGCTCGTCAGGTGGGCTCATGCAGTGTTCTCCGCTCGGTTCTTTCATAGAAGAAAAAGGGGACAGAACAGCCGATGTCTGACGCATGCGGCCAGAAGGAATATAGACCGCAAATTCACCGACAGCCGTTTTCCAAAGGTGAAAAACGACGAATCCCGCCACAAGGGGCGGGATTCGTATGCAACCAGAGAGGCTCCCGAGCGCGGGAACCGCCGTCTTAGCTTGGGAACAGCTCGGACAGTTTCATGGCCAGCATCATGTCGCCTTCAGCGCGCAGTTTGCCGCCCATGAACGCTTGCATGCCGTCGGTCGAACCGTCAACGATGCCTTCCAGGGTTTCGCCGTCCATCACCAGAGTGACCTGGGCGTCCGGGTTTTCGCCTTCTTGCAGTTCGCAGGTGCTGTTCTTGACGATCAGCGAGAAGTTCTTGGTGTCGTCGATGCGGAAACCGAAAACCAGGTCCAGGCCGGCAGCAGCGGCTGGGTTGAACTTGGCTTTCATTGCTTGTACGGCATCAGCTACGGAGGTCATGGTTCGATCCTTTCTTGGGTAATTAGAGCTGGGTGATTACAGCCAGGGTCACAATAGTCCGGACTCAGCGAAACGTGATGAGTTCCGGTGCTTTCAACAGTTGCAGGTGCGCATGACTGTTGAAAGAAGCCAGTGCCACCTCGCGACCACGGAATTTCAGTTGGTTGAGCGAGGTGTTGACGATTTGCCAGTTCAGTTCAAAGGCCTGCCTGGCGGGCATTTGCGTAATGAGGTGGAGCAGGGCAGTGATGGTGCCGCCGGAGGTGAACACGGCGATTTTCTGGGTGTTGTCGGCGCTTTCGAGGATGCGATGCAGGCCGGCCTGCACCCGCTCGACAAAGCCCAGCCAGCTTTCCAGGCCCGGTGTGTCATACGTACCGGCCAGCCAGCGCTCGATGATCAGCGCGAAAATACGCTGGAACTCGGCGCGGTTTTGCGCGGCATTGCGCAGGATGTCCAGCGCTTCGGGCTCATCGTCGAGCATGGCCGGCAATAGCGCACGGATGACCGCGTCGGCGTCGAATTCGTTGAACGCGGAATCGATTTCCACGGTCGGCACCGGCAGGCCCACGGCCGCGAACTGTTCCAGCGCGCTGTTGGCCGTATGCTGCTGACGGCGCAGGTCGCCCGAGAGGCAGCGGTCGAAGCTGATACCCAGTTCGGCGAGATGCCGGCCGAGGACTTCTGCCTGGCGAATACCGGTCGGCGACAGGACGTCATAGTCGTCTGCACCAAAGGAGGCCTGGCCATGTCGAATCAAATAGATAGTGCCCACGTCCGCGTCTTCCCGGTACGTTGAAGGTTCGGCGAGGTTATGAGGATGGCGGTGAGCTGTCAATGAAAAAACATACGCTTGTTTGAAATGCCCGTTACAGGCCTGTTGCCAGAGGTTTCACGGCTGGCCGCCGAGCCGGCGCATGGGTATGCTGATGGTATCCCGCGCGCGTTTATGCAGCGCATTGTATTGAAGGAGTGACTGTGGATTTTCTGTCCGAGTACGCCAGTTTCCTGGCTAAAACCGTGACACTGGTGATCGCCATTCTGGTGGTCCTGGCCAGTTTCGCGGCATTGCGCAGCAAAGGTCGACGCAAGTCGGCCGGCCAGTTGCAAGTCAGCAAACTCAATGATTTCTACAAAGGGCTGCGCGAACGCCTGGAGCAGACCTTGCTCGACAAGGACCAGCTCAAGGCCTTGCGCAAGGTCGAGGCTAAATCCGAGAAAAAGCAAAAGAAGAAACCCGAAGCAAAACCGCGGGTGTTCGTGCTGGATTTCGACGGTGACATCAAGGCATCGGCCACTGAAAGCCTGCGTCACGAGATCACCGCGCTGCTGACCCTGGCCACGCCAAAGGACGAAGTGGTGCTGCGTCTGGAAAGCGGTGGCGGCATGGTTCACAGCTACGGCCTGGCATCCTCGCAACTGGCGCGCATCCGCGATGCCGGCGTGCCTTTGACCGTGTGTATCGACAAGGTCGCGGCCAGTGGCGGTTACATGATGGCGTGCATCGGCGAGAAGATCATCAGCGCGCCGTTCGCGATTCTCGGCTCGATCGGCGTGGTGGCGCAGTTGCCCAACGTCAATCGCCTGCTGAAAAAGCACGACATCGACTTTGAAGTCCTGACCGCCGGCGAGTACAAACGCACCCTCACCGTGTTTGGCGAAAATACCGAGAAGGGCCGTGAGAAGTTCCAGGAAGACCTGGACATCACTCACCAGCTGTTCAAGAACTTCGTTTCCCGCTATCGCCCGCAACTGGCCATCGACGAAGTGGCGACCGGCGAAATCTGGCTCGGCATTGCGGCGCTGGACAAGCAACTGGTGGACGAGCTCAAGACCAGCGATGAATACCTCGCCGAGCGCGCGAAGAAATCGGAGCTTTATCACCTGCACTACGCCGAACGCAAAAGCCTGCAAGAGCGCATCGGCATGGCGGCCAGCGGCTCGGTCGATCGCGTATTGCTGAGCTGGTGGAGTCGGTTGACCCAGCAACGCTTCTGGTGATTTTTCAAAACACCGTCGCCTGAAAAATGAAACCGTGGATAGCCTCCACGGTTTTTTTTTGCCTTTCGCAAGGCCGCGCTTTCCGTGCGCATGCAGCGAAATTTCCTATCGTCACTGTCAATCGGTCCGGCTTTTTCGGCAGCCCGGGTTGGGTAGGGTGGTGTTCCTGAAATGATTGCAATGGAATGCACCATGAAAGAGCTCCCTCATAACAACGCTGCCGGCCCGCATCCAGCGCCCTCTGCACGAATGCGCGACGAACTGAAAGCCTCGCTGGATATCGCGCTGCCCCAGACCCCCGGCCAGTTTGGCGAACACCTGATCAAGGAAAAATGGGGCCAGGGAATTGATCCGCAGACAGCCTTGCTGGTTACGCTTGATTACAACTACAAGGGCCATCCAGCAGAAAACGGTATCGAGCAAGGGCAAGTGGCGAGTTCCCGCTCGCTGCTGCAAACGTTGTTATCCAACTATCAGACTGTGGGTGACGGGCGTTTCGCTGAAACAGCGTTCGGCCTGTACACGCCGCCGGATATCGGGCCTGCCGTACGCATTGTGAAAAACGTCGATGAGTTCGCCGACCACGGCAGCGGTAATCACCAGACGTATGAAGGCATCTATCGCCAAACCACACCGCAAGTTTACGGGCCTTCAACACAGATCAACCTGCGGCCTGCCGATTACAAGAAATGGGTCTGGGAACTGGAACTGAAGGACTTGTACGAAGCGTATCTCGGTCAAGCCTGGCCAGCCGATGACGTACTTGTTGCAGCCGAACCTTACGCGCTGAGGACGTCGGTCAAAGCGGCGTTCGTCATGGCCGCCTGGTTGCAATTTCACGAACAACGCCTGTCGCCAAAAGGCCTGGAACTGGCGATGCGAGCGGCGGGTTTACCGCCCGATCAGCCATGGGAAACACTGACCACCGGGCAACTGCAAGCACCGACTCACGCGCCTTCCTCGGTCAGGATCGGCCGGTTAAAGCTCTACCGTTATACCGCGACCGATACTTGGGCCTTTCGCGACACCGCAAGCCCCAGAGTGCTGTTGTACATTCCCGGCAACTCTTCTCCGCTGCACGAATTCGCCGATGCCGTTCAACTGCACCAATGGATTGCCACTCAAGGCCGGGTGAGTGAGACCAGGCAGGCATTGGCCGCCCACTTTGCTGAAGATGACCGCGAAGACGGTACGTTTCATGCCGGTGTTCTGACGGCGCTGGATGGCATGGCGTTGTATCCGGCAAAACACTGGCTGACGAACAATGCCGGTTTTTTCAACAACGACGGCTACTGGGACCCGGACGAGTACATTGGCTACGACGATCCGGCATCTGACACCGATCCGTTTGCCCAGTGCGTGCTGACGATGAAGCAGGCAGCCCGGGCCAGCATCAAAAGCATCCGTGACGATGCCCAGGTCAATCGTGACAATCTAAGCGCGGTCGTTGAGCCGCTTGTGCAGTGGGTCAACCGCTTTGGGCCCTTGGCGTTGTTCGTTCCGGGAGGCGAGGGGGTATTGGCGTTGGCCGGGCTTATCGATGCGGGCTACGGCATTGATCAGGTGGTCAACGGCAAGACATCCAGCGAGCGCTCAGAGGGCGTGACGCGCACTGTTTTTGGCTTGCTCAATGCCTTGCCGATCGTCGCGGAGGTGGCGCAAAAAGGTGACGCAGTCATCGTCGATTCAGCAGAGGAAGGCGCAAGGCCCGTGCCGGAAGTGGCCGTTGCCCCAACGCCAGGCCCTTCGAACGTGGTGCCGGCGACCCGCGTCGAACTCATTCGCGCAATTGGCCCCTCTGTGGCTTCGTTCAGCGATGAAGTGCTGGCGCAAATCGGCAAGGTCAGCACGATTGACGACGACATGCTGCGGTTGATCCTGACTGGCCGCTCGCCGACGCCCTTGTTGGCTGACACCATCAATCGCTTCAGGATCGATCAGGAGCTCGGGCCGGCCGGGGCCCCGGTGCTATTCGGCCAACGTTACGCTGAACTGCAACGTTCAGAGCTTGAATGGGTCCGGTTGTTCCAGGACCAATACCGGGGCTTGCCAACAAGCGCTATCGAGCAAATGCTCGACCGCTATGGCGTGGATATCCAAAGAGCGCCCGAGATGGCCGAGGCCAGGCAGGTTTTCGCACGTCTGGACAGCAAGGCACGGCAATACCAACAGCATGTGCGGCTCAATCGTGCCTATGAAGGCTTTTATCTGCGCTCGGTGGTGAACGCCGAGACGGACAGGCTGGCATTGCATTCCCTGAAAAACCTGCCCGGCTGGCCCCAGGACTTGCGGATCGAGGTTCTCGACGGTTCGTCCACTGGCCGGGTTCTTGACCGTTGCGGGCCACTTGATACCCCGCATTCCCGAAACGTCATCAAGGTGGGAGACCGTTATCTGCGGCAAGGCAGGCAAACGGATTTCTACGACGCGATCCTCGGCGTGCTGTCGGAGGAGGAGCGCTCACTGTTGCATCTCACGTCGCTGGATCCAGCCAGCGAGTTGCGGCTCAGCCTCAGCGATCATGCATTGTCCCGAACCGAAACCCTGCTTGGCTTGCAAAGGCTCGACTCCGGGTTGACCTTCGAGCGGCAGGGGCTGCGCGGTGGAGGCTACCCGACGACGCCTCAGGGTGACGCCATGAAACTGCAGGCCACCCGGTTACAGATCAAGGACATTTACCCGGACTTCACCGACGCGGACGCGGATCAGGTCATACAGCGTGCGGGTGTATCCGTGCAGGCGCACATCGACGGGCTGAATCTTCAGTTGCACCAACTCAACACCGAGTTGATGGACTGGGTCGATCAAGCCGCGCAAGACATTGAACACATCGAACTTCCCTTGCTGGCCATGGGCGACGAAGCCGCTGCGGGTATGAGCCATGCGCAAATCGCCGTGCACAATGCGCATGTCCTGCAAACGGGTTTGAATGAGGAGCGAGCGATCAGGACTGAGCTTGCCGTAGAGCTTGTCGCTATCTGGCAAAAACGCGGGCCACCGCTAAATCGCCTGTACTCAGGCGAGCAGCTGCACGGCGTCAGGCTCGATCTTGCCTTCGAGAACTATCACCGACTGCCCACTCTGAGTGTCCGGTTGGACGATGTGCTCGAATTGTCGATGCAAGGCTTCCATCTGACCGAGGAGGGCAGTTTGAACGGCTTTCTCGAAAGCTTCCCGAATCTTGAGACGTTAAATCTGGAAAACGTCGACTTGCGTCATTTCTCCGAGGACGGCCACGAGGGGTGCGCCTTGCCTCCTTCCCTTTGCGGGTTGAGACACCTGTCCTCACTCAATCTGCGCGCCACCCAACTGGTATTCAGTGAGCGCGCCGCTTCACAACTGACCGATCTGACCAGTCTGCAAAGCCTCGACCTGAGTGACAACCCGTTGGGCGTACCACCGATGGTGCTCGGCTTGAATAACCTGCGTCAGCTCAACCTGAGGAATACCGGAATAAGTCGATGCCCGGTCGGGATCACGCATGAGCCGTACCTGACCTCCCTGGATTTGCGTGATAACCGGATCACGCGGGTCCCCCAGGCGGTGCTGAACCAGGCCATCACCAGGGACCGGGTGCTGCTGTGGAACAACCCGTTGACCGACGAAGACACGTTGCGGCGACTGATTACGCATCGAGAACAAACGGGGATCAACTTGTGGTTGAGTGCGGCGGGGCCTGACTATGGGAATCCGGCGGCCTGGTTGAACGGGACTGAAGCAGGGCTGCTCGATGCCCGGCTGCAAATCTGGCAGCGATTGGCGCTCAAGCCAGGTGGCGGGCGGTTTTTAGGGACCATGAACACATTGACGCTCACCCCGGATTTCCAGGTCAACTATCCAGACCTTCAGGCACGGGTATGGCGACTGTTGACGGAAGCAGACGCTTCGGACCAGTTGTGGGGGCGATTGAGCAGGAATACACCTATGCCGGAGGGCGCTTTCGACAACCCTCTTGCGGTTTTCGCGGTGCTGGAAAACCGTGCGCAGCTATACCGGGACTGGGTGGTCTTGGGGCAACCGATTCCGATCGAGCGATAGCAGATTGGTGGAGCTGATAAAGCCCTGATCCCATGGGGTCAGGGCTTTATGTGGTCAGCGGCGACGGAACAGCGGCAGCGGTTCGTCGGTGGCGGCCTGATAGGTCACCGAGAAGTCCTTGAGACCTTCCAGAGCTTCGTACGGGTCTTTATCGGCGCGCACTGCAAAGGCGTCGAAACCGCAGCGATGCATGTAGAACAACTGGTCGCGCAGCACATCGCCGATCGCCCGCAGTTCGCCTTTGAAACCGTAACGGTCACGCAGGAGGCGGGCGTTGGAGTAATTGCGGCCATCGGTGAAGGCCGGGAAGTTCAAGGCAATGACCTGGAAACTCGCCACGTCTTCACCGATTTCTTCGGCTTCTTCATCGGCATCCAGCCACACGCCCAGGCCGCCATCGCGGGCCAGGAGCATGCGGCTGTGTTCGCGCCACAGCTGCAACGGGACGATGTAGTCGTCGCAGTTGGTGATCTCGTCGATGTTGAAATCCTTGGGCAGCAAGTGCCAGGTTTCGTCGACGACTTCGTTGTTCTTAATTATTCGCTGCATAGACGCGTTCCTTGAAGAGGTCGATGCCAATACGCTGATAGGTGTCGATGAAACGCTCGTCTTCGGTACGTTGTTCGATGTACACGTCGATCAGCTTCTCGATCACGTCTGGCATGGCGTCCTGGGCAAAGGACGGGCCGAGGATCTTGCCCAGGCTCGCATCACGGCTGGCGCTGCCGCCGAGGGATACCTGGTAGAACTCTTCGCCTTTCTTGTCCACCCCGAGAATACCGATGTGGCCGACGTGGTGGTGACCACAGGCGTTCATGCAGCCGGAGATGTTCAGGTCCAGTTCACCGATGTCGAACAGGTAGTCCAGGTCGTCGAAACGGCGCTGGATCGACTCGGCGATCGGGATCGACTTGGCGTTGGCCAACGAGCAGAAATCGCCGCCAGGGCAGCAGATGATGTCGGTCAGCAAACCGATGTTCGGCGTGGCGAAACCTTGCTCGCGCAATTCGCCCCACATGGCGAACAGTTGGGACTGTTCGACGTCGGCCAGAATGATGTTCTGCTCGTGGGACGTACGCAGTTGACCGAAGCTGTAGCGATCGGCCAGGTCGGCCACGGCGTCGAGCTGCTTGTCGGTGATGTCGCCCGGCGCAACGCCGGTCGGCTTCAGGGACAGGGTCACGGCAACATAGCCCGGCTTTTTGTGCGCCAGGGTGTTACGGGTACGCCAGCGGGCGAAGCCCGGGTGCTGCTTGTCGAGCTCGGCCAGTTCGGCGGTCTGGTTGTCCAGCGCCTTGTAGTCCGGGTCGACGAAGTGTTTGGCGACGCGATGCACTTCGGCTTCGGTCAGCGTGGTCTGGCCACCGCGAAGGTGTTCCATTTCCGCGTCGACTTTCTGCGCGAAGACTTCAGGTGTCAGGGCCTTGACCAGGATCTTGATCCGCGCCTTGTACTTGTTGTCCCGACGGCCATAGCGGTTGTACACGCGCAGGATGGCGTCGAGGTAGCTCAACAGGTCTTGCCACGGCAGGAATTCATTGATGAACGCCCCGACTACCGGCGTACGACCGAGGCCGCCACCGACCAGCACACGGAAACCCAGTTCGCCAGCGGCGTTGTGCACCGGCTCAAGGCCGATGTCGTGGACTTCGATGGCTGCACGGTCGGAAGTCGAACCGTTGATGGCGATCTTGAACTTGCGCGGCAGGTAAGCGAATTCCGGGTGGAACGTGGTCCACTGGCGGACGATCTCGCACCATGGGCGCGGATCGATCAGCTCGTCGGCAGCGACACCGGCGAACTGGTCGGTGGTGACGTTGCGCAGGCAGTTGCCGCTGGTCTGGATCGCGTGCATCTGCACGGTCGCCAGTTCGGCAAGGATGTCCGGGATGTCTTCCAGCGCCGGCCAGTTGAACTGCACGTTCTGGCGGGTGCTGATGTGGGCGTAGCCCTTGTCATAGTCGCGGGCAATCTTCGCCATCATTCGCGTCTGGCGCGAAGTCAGCTGGCCGTAAGGCACCGCCACTCGCAACATCGGCGCGAAGCGTTGGATGTAAAGCCCGTTTTGCAGACGCAGAGGGCGGAATTCTTCTTCGCTCAGCTCGCCTGCCAGATAGCGTCGGGTCTGATCACGGAACTGCTTGACGCGGTCCTCGATGATCCGCTGATCGTACTCGTCGTATACGTACATATAAGTCCTGTTCTCAGGCTTGGGCCGGTCGGATCCAGTTGCGTTTTTCGCCTGGAAAGTCTCCGATACTGCCTCGGCAATTCTGCGCGCACGGCCGCGCACTCCCAACGGAGCCGGGGCAAGATACCAGTTTGGAGTTATGCGCAAAAGTGATGTTTGAGTATATGTAAAGAACCAAATCGACTAACGAGAATCGTTATTACTAAACCCGTATTTGTGGTGTGGGCAATCATCGTCTTAACTGTGGTCGAGTCTTTATGCAATCACCGATAAAACCGACAAGAGGCGATGCAATGAGCAACCCTACCAAAGCTTCAAAGCCTGACAGTACGGTCGATGCCTGGGCCATTCTGTTTCTGATCATTCTGGTCGTGGGGACAGCGGTATTCTGGGTCAGCCATCAATAACCGACCCCGTCCGGGCCCGGTCCCGACAATTGTCGGACAAAAACTGTAATAAACGCCGTTTTACGGGTGTTCGCTGGCTATAATGCGCGGCGAATTTCCGGGGGCTCGGACGATCCATGTTGAAGTTTTTCTACACCTTTCTGTTGCTGCTCGGCACGGTTTACGGCCCTGCTGCGCGAGCGGAATCGGTGTTGTTCCTGAATCCCGGGGAAACTGACGAAGCCTTCTGGGTCAGCTATTCGCAATTCATGCAGGCGGCCGCCACGGACCTGGGTATCGACCTGCGGATTCTCTATTCCCGGCGCATGCCGGAACTCACGCTGGCGCAAGCGCGCCGTGCACTTCAAGGTCCCGATCGTCCGGACTATCTGATCTTCGCCAACGAACAGTACATTGCCCCGCAAGTGTTGCGCCTGGCGCAAGGCAGCGGCGTGAAACTGTTTATGGTCAACGCGTCGCTGACGGCCAACCAAATGAGCCTGCTGGGTGAACGCCCTGATCGACTGGGCAGCCTGGTGCCCAACGACGAGGAGGGCGGTTACCTGATGGCCAAGGAGCTGATTCGCCAGCATCCGCCCGTGGCGCCCGGCCAGGTGATCGAGTTGCTGGCGTTCTCCGGCCTGAAGATCACGCCGTCGGCGCAACTGCGTGAGCAAGGCATGATGCGAGCGCTGGCCGAGCACCCGCAAGTGCGTTTGCGGCAACTGGTTTACAGCGGTTGGACCCGCGAACGTGCGTATGAACAGGCAAAGTTGCTGTTCCGGCGCTACCCGAAAGTCTCGCTGGTGTGGTCAGCCAATGACGAAATGGCGTTTGGCGCCATGCAGGCCTATTCGGAGACGGGCGGTGTGCCCGGAAAGGACGCATTGTTCAGCGCGGTCAATACCTCGACGGCCGCGTTGCAGGCAAAGGTCGATGGAAAGTTGAGCGTATTGTTGGGCGGGCATTTCACTTTGGGCGGTTGGGCACTGGTGCAGGTGCACGACCTTGATCGGGGCGTGGACATCAGCCGGTACGGCGGCCGTGACCGCCAGATCCCGCTGCTGCAACTGGTCGACAGGGCAACCGCCAGGCGAATGCTGGCCATGGGTGAATCGCCGGACTACGGCGTGAATTTCCGCCGAATGTCGGCCAAGGGCCGGCCTGTGTCTTATCGCTATCCGTTCAGCCTGCAAACCCTGATGCGCTAAACCCCGGCCAGCATGATCACCAGTTGCACGATGCCGTAGAGCGTCAACGCAAACACCGCCGTGAACAGAATCCCCAGAATCACGAAATGACTCGGCTTGCCGTGGGTGAAATCCCGCGCACGGTTCTTTCCGCTTTGCACCCCGAACGCCGCCGCCATGACGCTGTGCAGCATCTGCCAGAAAGTAGGCGGCTTGTTGTCGACTGGATCGTCCATAAACCCCTCGTCACGGATGTGTGAGTGGTAAGCATAGACAATCCCGAGGCCTAAACCCGGAGCCGAACACAATTCTGTAGGAGCCGGCTTGCCGGCGATGAGGCCCTTTGGATTTGTGTTGAATTCAAGGCCGTCATCGCTGGCAAGCCAGCTCCTACAGGTGGGGGGGTGTCCTTGGGCTTAGTTGTCGTAACCCAGGTTCGGCGCCAACCAGCGTTCGGTCACGCTCAACTCCTGACCTTTACGCGAGGTGTAGCTCTGCACCTGATCCTTGTCGATCTTGCCTACCGCGAAGTACTGCGCCTGCGGGTGAGCGAAGTACCAGCCGCTGACCGCCGCCGCCGGGAACATCGCGTAGTGTTCGGTGAGGAACACGCCGCTGCGGCCGGCACGCATTTCGGCGGCCTCGGGGTCGAGCAGGGCAAACAGCGCGGCCTTCTCGGTGTGATCGGGGCACGCCGGGTAGCCCGGAGCAGGGCGGATGCCGGTGTATTGCTCTTTGATCAGCGCCTCGTTGTCCAGCGTCTCGTCCTTGGCATAACCCCAGTAATCCTTACGAACCTGCTGGTGCAGCCATTCGGCGCAGGCCTCGGCCAGACGGTCGGCCAGGGCCTTGACCATGATCGAGTTGTAATCGTCGCCGGCGTCCTGATACGCCTTGGCCACTTCTTCGGCACCGATGCCGGCGGTGGTGATGAAGCCACCCACGTAGTCAGTGATTTCGCTGTCCTTCGGTGCAACGAAGTCGGCCAGGGAGAAGTTCGGCTTGCCGTCGGTCTTGATGATCTGCTGACGCAGGTGATGCAGCTTGGCCAATGGCTTGCCGTCATCGCCGTAGACTTCGATGTCGTCGTCACGCACCTGGTTGGCTGGCCAGAAGCCGAACACTGCGCGGGCGCTGATCAGTTTTTCGTCGATCAGTTTGGCGAGCATTTCCTGGGCATCGGCGTACAGCGCGGTGGCGGCTTCACCGACCACTTCATCCGTGAGGATGCGCGGGAACTTGCCGGCCAAGTCCCAGGAGATGAAGAACGGCGTCCAGTCGATGTATTCGGCCAGGACTTTGAGGTCGATGTTGTCCAGCACTTTGGAGCCGGTGAACGTCGGTTTGACCGGCGCGTAGGTGCTCCAGTCGAACTGCGGCTTCTTGGCGATGGCCGCCGGGTAGCTCAGGCGTTCGGTGCGCGCGCTGCGGTTGGCGGTGCGTTCGCGAACGTCGATGTATTCCAGGCGGGTCTTCTCGACGAAGCCTGCTTTCAATTCCTTGGACAGCAACTGCGTCGCCACGCCCACGGCGCGGGAGGCGTCGGTCACGTAGATCACCGCGTCGTTGCTGTACTTGGGCTCGATCTTCACCGCCGTGTGTGCCTTGGAGGTGGTCGCGCCGCCGATCATCAACGGCAGGTGGAAGTCCTGGCGCTGCATTTCGCGGGCGACGTGGACCATTTCATCCAGCGACGGCGTGATCAGGCCGGACAGGCCGATGATGTCGCACTTCTGCTCCTTGGCCACTTGCAGGATCTTCTCGGCCGGCACCATCACGCCGAGGTCGACGATGTCGTAGCCGTTGCAGCCGAGTACCACGCCGACAATGTTCTTGCCGATGTCGTGCACGTCGCCTTTCACCGTTGCCATCAGGATCTTGCCCTTGGCTTCCGGCTTGTCACCTTTTTCCAGTTCGATGAACGGGATCAAGTGGGCCACGGCCTGCTTCATTACGCGAGCGGATTTCACCACCTGCGGCAGGAACATTTTACCGGCGCCGAACAGGTCGCCGACGATGTTCATGCCGGACATCAGCGGGCCTTCGATCACTTCGATCGGGCGGGCGAACGATTGGCGCGATTCTTCGGTGTCTTCGACGATGTGCGTGGTGATGCCTTTGACCAGTGCGTGCTCAAGACGTTTGTTGACCTCCCAGCCGCGCCACTCTTCGGTCTCGGCTTCCTTGACGCTGCCGTCGCCCTTGTACTTGTCGGCGATGGCGAGGAGGGCGTCGGTGCCTTCCGGGGTGCGGTTGAGGATCACGTCTTCGACGGCGTCGCGCAATTCCACCGGGATCTGGTCGTAGATCTCCAGTTGGCCGGCGTTGACGATACCCATGGTCAGGCCGTTGCGGATCGCGTACAGCAGGAACACCGAGTGAATCGCCTCACGCACCGGGTTGTTGCCACGGAACGAGAACGACACGTTCGACACGCCGCCCGAGGTCAGCGCGTACGGCAGTTCGTCGCGGATGTAGGCACAGGCGTTGATGAAGTCCACAGCGTAGTTGTTGTGTTCTTCAATACCGGTGGCCACGGCAAAGATGTTCGGGTCGAAGATGATGTCTTCCGGCGGGAAGCCGACTTCGTTGACCAGAATGTCGTAGGAGCGTTTGCAGATTTCTTTCTTGCGCGCTTCGGTGTCGGCCTGGCCGGCTTCGTCGAAGGCCATCACGACGACTGCAGCGCCATAGCGCTTGCACAGCTTGGCGTGATGGATGAACTGCTCGACGCCTTCTTTCATGCTGATCGAGTTGACGATGCCCTTGCCCTGGATGCATTTCAGGCCGGCTTCGATCACTTCCCACTTCGAGGAGTCGATCATGATCGGTACGCGGGAGATGTCCGGTTCGCCGGCAATCAGATTGAGGAAGGTCACCATGGCCTTCTTCGAATCGAGCATCCCTTCGTCCATGTTGATGTCGATCACCTGGGCGCCGGCTTCGACCTGCTGCAGGGCGACTTCCAGGGCTTCGGTGTAGTTGTCTTCACGGATCAGGCGGGCGAATTTGGCCGAGCCGGTGATGTTGGTGCGCTCGCCGACGTTGACGAACAACGAGCTGCGATCGATGGTGAACGGCTCCAGGCCCGAGAGGCGGCAAGCCTTGGGAATGTCCGGGATTTCACGCGGTGCATAACCGGCCACGGCTTTGGCGATGGCTTCGATATGGCCCGGCGTGGTGCCGCAGCAACCACCGACGATGTTGAGGAAGCCGCTTTGGGCGAACTCTTCGATGACCTTGGCGGTTTGCGACGGCAGTTCGTCGTACTCGCCGAATTCGTTCGGCAGGCCGGCGTTCGGGTGCGCCGAAACGTGGGTGCCGGCCTTGTTCGACAGCTCTTCCAGGTACGGGCGCAGTTCGCTGGCGCCGAGGGCGCAGTTCAGGCCGACCGAAATCGGTTTGGCGTGGGCCACGGAGTTCCAGAACGCTTCGGTGGTCTGGCCCGACAGGGTACGGCCGGAGGCGTCGGTGATGGTGCCGGAAATCATGATCGGCAGCTCGATGCCCGACTCTTCGAACACCCCTTGCACGGCGAAGATCGCGGCTTTGGCGTTCAGGGTGTCGAAAATGGTTTCGATCAGGATCAGGTCGGCGCCGCCTTCGATCAGGCCTTTGGTGGCCTCGGTGTAGTTTTCCACCAGTTCATCGAAGGTCACGTTGCGATAGCCGGGGTTGTTCACGTCCGGGGACAGCGAGCAGGTGCGGCTGGTCGGACCGAGCACGCCGGCGACGAAGCGCGGCTTGTCCGGGTTCTCGAGGGTTTTCGCATCGGCGATCTTGCGGGCCAGGCGAGCGCCTTCTACGTTCAGTTCGTAGGCCAGTTCTTCCATGCCGTAGTCGGCCATGGAAATCCGCGTGGCGTTGAAGGTATTGGTTTCCAGAATGTCAGCGCCGGCATCCAGGTAGGCTTTTTCGATGCCACCGATCACGTCCGGGCGCGTCAGCACCAACAGGTCGTTGTTGCCTTTGACATCGCTTGGCCAGTCGGCAAAGCGTTTGCCACGGTAATCCTGTTCTTCGAGCTTGTAGCTCTGGATCATCGTGCCCATGCCGCCATCGAGAATCAGAATGCGCTCTTTGAGGGCGTGCTTGAGGGCTTGAAGGCGAACACTGCGATCGGACATTGGGACTACTCGGAAAGACCATGACGAAGGGGCGGAATCATAGCAAACCTGTGCGGTTTTAGAGCATGTCGGGGAATTGCATGAATATCGCTCATGTTGGTCGGCGCGCTGTCCCGGTAGAATCGCTGCGTTTTTTCAAGGATCGGGAACAGGGACATGTCGTATCGCGTCGTCATCAGCAGCGTACTGCTGTTTTTAAGCTGGGGCGCCGTGGCGCAGGGCCTGGCGCCTTCCGCTGCCATTTCCTACACCCGCGACATCCAACCGATCTTCACCGAAAAGTGCGTGGCCTGCCATGCCTGCAATGACGCCGCCTGTCAGCTCAACCTGGGCAGCGGCGAAGGCGCGGCGCGCGGTGCGTCGAAAGTCCCGGTTTACGACGGCGACCGCAGCCAGGCGGCCGCGCCGACCCGGTTGTTTTATGACGCCTTCGGCAAGCACGCCTGGCAGCAAAAAGGCTTCTACCCCGTACTTGACGCCCAGGGCAGCCAGGCCGCGTTGATGGCGCGGATGCTGGAACTGGGTCACAAAACGCCTTTGACGCCTAACGCCAAATTGCCGGAAGACATCGTACTGGGCCTCAATCGTGAAAACATGTGCGCGATGCCGGCCGAGTTCGACGGTTACGCGGGCGCTCATCCGAAGGAAGGCATGCCGCTGGCGGTCACCGGCCTGACCGATCAGCAGTACCAGACGCTGCAACGCTGGCTGGCCTCGGGTGCGCCGATCGATGAACAAGGCCTGGTGCCTTCGGCGAAAGAAGCCTTGCAAGTGGTGCAGTGGGAAAACCTGCTCAACTCGCCGGGCGCCCGGCAGAGTCTGGTGGGGCGCTGGTTGTTCGAGCACTGGTTCCTTGCCCACATTTACTTCAAGGACGGTGAGCCGGGGCATTTCTTCCAGTGGGTGCGTTCGCGCACGCCGACCGGCCAGCCGATTGACCTGATCAACACCCGCCGCCCGAATGACGATCCGGGCACGCAGGTGTATTACCGGTTGTGGCCGGTGCAGGGCGTGATCGTGCAGAAGACCCACATCACCTACCCGCTGAGCGCGGCGAAGATGGCGCGGGTCAAAAGCCTGTTTTACAACGGCAACTGGCAGGCCAATGCCTTGCCGGGGTACGGTCCGGAACGCCGGGCCAATCCGTTTGCCACGTTCGAGGCTATTCCGGCGCAGGCGCGCTATCAGTTCATGCTCGATAACGCCGAATATTTCGTGCGCACGTTTATCCGCGGGCCGGTGTGCCGTGGGCAGATCGCCACGGATGTGATTCGCGATAACTTCTGGGCGCTGTTCCAGGCGCCGGAACATGATCTCTACATCATCGACCCGATCTACCGCGGCCAGGCCACGCCGTTGCTGGCCATGCCGGGGCAGAACGACGATGTCGGCAGCGTGCTGAGCCTGTGGCATGACTACCGTGACAAACGTAACGAGTATGAAGTGCTGCGCCGCGACAACTACGCTGACGCGCCCGCGCCGAGCTGGTCGACTTTGTGGGCCGGCAACGACAATGCTTTGCTGACCATCTTCCGGCATTTCGACAGCGCTTCGGTGAACAAGGGCCTGATCGGCGATGTGCCGCAAACGATGTGGCTGTTCGATTTTCCGTTGCTGGAGCGCACGTATTATCAGTTGGCGGTCAACTTCGACGTGTACGGCAACGTTTCCCATCAAGCGCAGACGCGCCTGTATTTCGACCTGATCCGTAATGGCGCCGAGCAGAACTTCCTGCGCCTGATGCCCGCCGATTCACGCGACGACTATCTCGACGACTGGTACCAGAGCAGCGGTAAATTCAAGATGTGGCTGGATTACGAGGCCATCGACAACGACAAGCCGACGGCACTGAACCTCGACGAAAAAGACCCGAAACGCGACTTCTCCATGCAGCTGCTGGCCCGTTACGGCGAGCTCAATGCCAAGCCCGATCCGATCAACCGCTGCGACGGGGCCTATTGCTCGCGGCCGAACATCGACCCGGATTTGCAGAGCGCCGAGCAGGCCTTGAGTCGCCTGACCTCACGGCCCGCCGCCGGGCTGAAGGTCATTGATCAACTGCCGGAAGCGACGATGTTGCGTATCGAAGCCGCGAGCGGCAAACGCGAGGTTTACAGCCTGTTGCGCAACCGCGCGCACAGCAACGTCGCATTCCTGCTCGGTGAGTCGCTGCGTTATCAGCCGGGGCTCGACACGCTGACCATTTTTCCGGGAGTGCTCAGCAGCTATCCGAACTTCATGTTCAACATTCCCGCCGATCAAGTGCCAGCCTTTGTCGAGGCGATGGAAAACGCCAAGGATGCCAATCGCTTCGAGAAAATCGTCGAACGCTGGGGGATTCGCCGCAGTCATCCGCAATTCTGGTTCTACTTCCATGACCTGAGCCGGTACGTCCACGAAACCGACCCGGTGGAAGAGGGCGTGCTGGACATGAACCGCTACGAAAATCTTTGAATCCCCCTAACTAACGTAGGAGCGAAGCTTGCTCGCGAAGGTGTATCAGCTACATACATGTCGCCTGACACACCTTCGCGAGCAAGCTTCGCTCCTACATTAGGAAGGGGGTATTGTCGTAATCTTTCCCGACAAAAATACTAGGACTTTGTGCGGCGCGATGATTGGCGTAAACTGCGCCCAAGCCTGCGAGGAGTTTCCATGACCGCTATTACCATTACCGACGCCGCCCACGATTACCTGGCTGATCTGCTCTCCAAGCAGAACACCCCGGGCATCGGCATCCGCGTCTTCATCACCCAGCCTGGCACCCAGTACGCCGAAACCTGCATTGCTTATTGCAAGCCGGGCGAAGAAAAACCCGAAGACACTGCGCTGGGGCTGAAAAGCTTCACTGCTTACATCGACTCGTTCAGCGAAGCTTTCCTGGACGATGCGGTTGTCGACTACGCCACCGACCGCATGGGCGGCCAACTGACCATCAAGGCGCCAAACGCCAAAGTCCCGATGGTCAACGCCGACAGCCCGATCAACGAGCGCATCAACTACTACCTGCAAACCGAGATCAACCCGGGGCTCGCGAGCCACGGCGGTCAGGTCAGCCTGATCGATGTGGTCGATGACGGCATCGCCGTGTTGAAGTTTGGCGGCGGTTGCCAGGGCTGCGGCCAGGCAGACGTCACCCTGCGTGAAGGCATCGAGCGCACCTTGCTCGAGCGCATTCCCGAGCTCAAGGGTGTTCGTGACGTGACTGACCACACGCAGAAAGAAAACGCCTACTACTAAGGTGTTCGCTGCGACATGAAAAACGGCGCCCCGTGAGCGCCGTTTTTTTATGGGTGAAATTCATTGGCCCCATCGCGAGCAGGCTCGCTCCCACTGGGGATCGTGACCAGCCCCAAACACTGTGTCCACCACAGATCTAATGTGGGAGCGAGCCTGCTCGCGATGGGGCCCTATGGCCGATACAAATGTGCATGCCCGGCACGATACAGCGACGACTCACTGAACTGATCACTGCCCAACACCCGACCCACCAGAATCAACGCCGTGCGCCGAAACCCCTTCGCCTCAACCTTTCCGGCAATATCCGCAATCGTCCCCACCACCCAATCCTGATCCGGCCAGGTCGCCCGGTGAATCACCGCAATCGGGCAGTCCGCGCCGTAATGCGGCAGCAATTCAACCAGGATTTTCTCCAGGTGATTCACCCCCAAATGAATGGCCATGGTCGCCCCATGCTGCGCCAGGCTGCCCAGCTCTTCACCGGCCGGCATCGCGGTCTTGTCGGCGTAGCGAGTCAGGATCACGCTCTGTGACACGTCCGGCAACGTCAGCTCCGCACCCAACAGCGCTGCACACGCCGCCGTCGCGGTAACACCGGGAATGATTTCAAACGCAATATCGAGTTCGCGCAGGTAACGAATCTGCTCGCCAATCGCGCCATACAGGCTCGGATCGCCGGAATGCACCCGCGCCACATCCTGGCCGTTGGCATGGGCGGTTTTGATCAGCTCGATGATCTGTTCCAGGTGCAGTTCGGCGCTGTTGACCACCTGTTCGGCGTTGTGGCCTTCCAGCACGGCGGCGGGCACCAGTGAGCCGGCGTAGATGATTACCGGGCAGCTGCGAATCAGCCGCTGCCCTTTGACGGTGATCAGTTCCGGGTCGCCGGGACCTGCGCCAATGAAATAGACGGTCATCGTCGTTTCCTGTCAAAAAAGGGGGCTGGGCAAGGCTTCAGATGAAGATTGCTCATGATCGAAGGCGAGGATTATCGGGGATTTTGCGCCGCGCAGGCCAATGCCAGGGTCGCCTGGGCATATTTTTGTCGGGAAATCAGCAGTTTTGCCGGCGCCTGGGCCAGTTGTTCGGCAAGGGCGAGGGCGGCGCTTTCTGCTACGCCGTAGCAGCCGGTGCGCTCAAAAGCGATTTCCGAACGGTGGCTGAGTTGCGGTTGATAACCGGCCAATTCTTCACTGCTGAAGTACGTCAGCGGCAATTCGAGTTGCGCGGCAAGCTCGATCAGGCCCGGTTCGTCGCGCTTCAGGTCGATGCTGGCCAACGCCGTGATCTGCTGAAGTCCGATTTGATGCGCCTGTAATGCCTGATCGAGTAACGCCCGAAGCGTGCTGACGGGGCAGCCGCGCTGGCAGCCCAGGCCGACCACTAACGTCGGCGCTGTGCTGGTGTCGCTCATGCGTGGTATTGACCATCGCTTTTGCGGCGGAACAACCAGGCGCTGATCAGGCCCAGGGCCAGCCAGAATCCAAGGTTGGTCAGCTGCGAAGCGATTTTGAATTGCGTTTCCAGGGCTTGCGGCGCGAGCATCGAGTGCACTTCCGGTTGTGGTGCACCGATCACGTGAGGGACGGCGAGAATCGCAACGCCCAGGATCTTCATCAGCCAGTGGCGGCTGAAAGCGATCAGCGCGATGCCGACGGCGGTGGACGCTGCAGTGCCGATCCACCAGATTTGCCGTTGTGCCAGGTCAGCTGCTGCCGTGCCCGGCAGTTCCGGCGGCAGGCCGAGGGTCGGCGCCAGTACAAACGTTGCGTAACCGGCCAGGCCCCAGAGCAAGCCCTGCGAGGTTTTGGTCGGCGAGCGCAGCGTGTAGAGGCCCGCGAGCATCAGGGCGAAACCGACAGCCACTACCAGGTTGCCGCCAGTTGTCGACAGCACGCGCTGCCAGCCATCTTCCGGCTCCCAGGCTTCTGCATCGTGGGTGTGAGCGGCGGCACCGGCGGCGTGTTCATGAACTTCAACAGCGGCCGGCTCGGATTTTTCGTAAGTCTCGGCCTGCAGAATCAGCGGAGCGACCCAGAAGCTTTGCAGCAGGGTCAGCAACAGGGCGGCCAGCAGCCCTGTGAAACCTGCGGTTTGCGCAATACGCTTGATCATGTCGACAGGTCTCAATGGCACGGGAAGGCGGAGCTGTGACGGGTATCGTGCGCAGCGTTGTGCACCGCTTCGATGTGCGAGAAACCGGCGAAATACACCAGGCACGCGCCAAGGATCGACGCGCAGACTGCGGCGGTCAGGCGTTGAGCCAGGGTGGTCGTGGTGGTGCTGGTGGATGTGTGGCCGGTGCTGCTGATGATCGACATGGCGCTTCCCTCTGGTCTGTCAGCGGGTGAATAGAGCGCATGGAAGACCCCTGCGAATCGGGCTCGCAGAGATTCAAACAGCGCCCGCCCACCGCGGGTTTGTTATTCAGTGAACGTAAATCGTCACTTTGTGTTGCGGGCCGGTCTCCGGGCTCACGAGGGGCTTTGGCGTCAGCCGAAACCTGCAAGCGTCACCTTCCCATGCCGAACTGCTGGCACAGTGGATCTGACGCTTCGCTCGCTTACCGTTGCGGGGGCAGCACCGGACTGACATGGCTTTGAGTAAAGCACATGAATCACCGGTTTCCCGTTTCACCCTGTGAAGGGCACCCGTAACAAGGTGTGTAGGAGAGCATGGGCGGGGGTTGGGCGTCAATTGGCAAGGGTTCTCAACTCGAAACCGAGTCGCTCCCTTCGCGGGCAAGCCTCGCTCCTACAGGGGATCGCATTTCTCTGTAGGAGCGAGCGATGCGGCGACCCGACTTGCCCGCGAAGGGGCCCGTGCGGCTACCACAAGACATTGACCCGCCCCCACACCATGCGTAGCCTTGCGCATTCGAGGTTCTTCGGCGTTTGCCGGAGCTAAGAAGGGAACGCGGTCGATGCCGCGGCTGCCCCCGCAACTGTGAACGGTGATGTTCGCTGCCACGCCACTGCAAACCTGTCCAACGGGTTCGCGGGAAGGCGCAGCCAACGCCAGTCTCGCGACAGGCACACCGTCAGCCAGGAGACCTGCCTCGACACGAATTCTCACTACAACCGGGCGGGGTGATCCGGTGGCGAACTCTTCCGCGCGCCTGTCGCTGCGGTCGTCGTCCCGCATGCCCGCCACCTTGCCAAAGGGCATCCGATGAAAACACTGGCCAAACTCCCCGTCACCATCGTTACCGGCTTCCTCGGCTCGGGCAAAACCACCTTGCTGCGGCACATGCTCGATAACGCGCAGGGCCGCCGCATCGCGGTGATCGTCAACGAGTTCGGCGAGCTGGGCATCGACGGCGAAATTCTCAAGCAGTGCTCCATCGGTTGCACCGAAGAAGAAGCCAACGGCCGCGTCTACGAACTGGCCAACGGCTGCCTGTGCTGCACCGTCCAGGAAGAGTTCTTCCCGGTAATGCGCGAACTGGTGGCCCGTCGCGGCGACCTCGATCACATCCTGATCGAAACGTCGGGCCTGGCCCTGCCAAAACCTTTGGTCCAGGCCTTCCAGTGGCCGGAAATCCGCAGCGCCTGCACCGTTGATGCGGTGATCACCGTGGTCGACAGCCCGGCCGTGGCGGCCGGCACGTTCGCCGCGTTCCCGGACCAAGTGGATGCCCAGCGCAAACTCGACCCGAACCTGGACCACGAGTCGCCGCTGCACGAGCTGTTCGCCGACCAACTGGCCAGCGCCGACCTGGTGATTCTCAACAAGGCCGACCTGATCAGCGCCGAAGACCTGGCCCGCGTACGCCTGGAAGTCGCCGAAGAACTGCCGCCCGCCGTCAAAGTCATCGAAGCCAGCAGCGGTCGCCTGCCACTGGACGTGCTGATCGGTCTCGGCGCCGGTTCCGAAGAACACATCGACAGCCGTCATAGCCACCACGATCATCACCACGACGGCGATGACCATGACGACCACGATCACGACGCGTTCGACTCCATTTCCATCGAACTGCCACAAGCCGACGAAAGCCTGCTGATGGACGCGCTGACGCAATTGGTGGTCAAGCACGGCATCCTGCGGGTCAAGGGTTTCGCGGCGATCCCGAACAAGCCGATGCGCCTGTTGATCCAGGGCGTGGGCACGCGTTTCGACAAGCATTTCGACCGTCAGTGGGGCGCCGACGAAGCGCGCACCACGCGTCTGGTGCTGATCGGCCAGGCGCTCGACGCCGCGCAACTCGAAGCGCAACTGCGCGCCGCGCTCAGCGTTTAACCCATGCACCTGCTCAGGACCCAGCCCGGCGGTTTCGTCTCGGATGACAACATTGCCGACCTTGGACAAACCCCTGCCGAGCTGGTGATCCTGTGCAGCGGCGATTCCAGCCTCGCGCTGCTCGCCGAAGCCGCGCAACAGTTGCCGGACGATTACCCGAGCGTGCGTCTGGCCAACCCGATGCAGGTGCAGAACCACGCCTCGGTCGATTTGTATGTCGACGAAGTGCTGCGCCACGCCAAGGTGATTCTGATCTCGCTGCACGGCGGCATTGCGTATTGGCGTTACGGCGTCGAGCGGTTGGTCGAGCTCTCCCAGCGCGGCGTGCAGCTGATTCTGGTGCCCGGCGATGATCGCCCGGACCCGGAACTCAGCGACCTGAGCACGGTGGTTGCCGAAGACCGCGACCGGCTTTGGCATTACTTGCGTCAGGGCGGCATGGCCAACGCGCTCGATCTGTTTCGCTGCCTCGCCACTCGTTGGCTGGAGCGCGACTACGCGTGGGCCGAACCGCAAACCCTGCCGCGCACAGCGATTTACCACCCACAAAAAAGTCCCGCCGCACTGCAGGATTGGCTAGCCGACTGGCAGGCCGATCAACCGGTGGCGGCGGTGCTGTTTTACCGTTCGCATTTGCAGGCGGCGAACACCGCTTTCATTGATGTTTTCTGCCAGCGTTTGCAAGCGGCGGGGTTGAATCCCTTGCCGATTGCCGTGGCCAGTCTCAAAGAGCCCGGCTGCCTCTCGGTGGTCGAGGACTGGCTGGATGACGTCGAAGCCTCGGTGATTCTCAACACCACCGGCTTCGCCCAATCCAGCCCCGAAGCGCCGCACTTGCGACCGTTTCGACGCAATATCCCGGTGATCCAGGCCATCTGCGCCCAGGACAACGAACCCGGTTGGCGTGCCAGCGAGCAGGGCCTCGGCCCCCGGGATCTGGCGATGCACATCGCGTTGCCGGAGCTGGACGGGCGGATCATCAGTCGCCCGATCAGCTTCAAGGACCTGGCGTGGCGCAGTGAGCGCAGTCAGTCCGACGTGGTGTGCTATCGAGCACAACCGGAACGCATGGACTTTGTCGCCGAACTGGCGCGGCGCTGGATCGATCTGGCGCGGGTGCCGAACAGCGAAAAACGCATTGCCCTGATCCTCGCCAACTACCCGACCCGCGACGGGCGCATCGGCAACGGCGTGGGCCTCGACACACCGGCCGCTGCACTGAATATCCTGCGTGCGCTGCATCAAGAAGGTTACCCGCTGCCGGCCGAACTGCCGGGCAGCGGCACCGAACTGATCCAGCAATTGCTCGGCGGCGTCAGCAACGATCTCGACACCCTCGATCAGCGCCCGTGCCAGCAAAGCCTGGCGATGGATGATTACAACCTGATGTTCAACGCCTTGCCCGAGGCTAATCGCCAGGCAGTGCTGGAACGTTGGGGCACCGCGCAAAACGATCCGATGTTCCGTGACGGGCGAATGATGATCGCCGGCCTGCGTTTCGGCCTGACCTTCGTCGGCATTCAACCGGCGCGCGGTTATCAGGTGGACCCGAGCGCGGTCTATCACGACCCGGACCTGGTGCCGCCTCACGGTTATCTGGCGTTCTATTTCTGGTTGCGCAACACCTACGGCGCCCACGGCGTGATCCACGTCGGCAAGCACGGCAACCTCGAATGGCTGCCGGGCAAAGGTGTCGGGCTGTCCGAGCATTGCTGGCCGGATGCGCTGCTTGGGCCGCTGCCGAACATCTATCCGTTCATCGTCAACGATCCGGGCGAGGGCGCCCAAGCCAAGCGCCGCACGCAAGCGGTGATCATCGATCACCTGATGCCGCCGTTGACCCGCGCCGAAACCTACGGCCCGCTGCGTAACCTCGAACTGCTCGCCGACGAGTATTACGAAGCGCAATTGCTTGACCCGCGCCGCGCCCGTGAATTGCAGCGCGACATTCTGCAACTGGTGCGCGACACGCACATCGACCGTGAGCTGCAACTGGACGAGAAGCTCGACAGCGACGCCGATGCAGCGATCTGGCTGCCGCGTCTGGACACGTATTTGTGCGATCTGAAGGAGTCGCAGATCCGCGATGGCTTGCACATCTTTGGCGAGTCGCCGAGCGGGCGTCTGCGCATCGACACGTTGTTGGCTTTGTTGCGGATTCCACGGGGCGATGGCCGTGGCGCGCAGTCGAGTTTGTTGCGGGCGTTGGCCAAGGCGTTTGGGTTGGGCTTTGATCCGCTGGATTGCGCGTTGGCTGAGCCTTGGGTTGGGCCGCGACCGATTGAGCTGCAATCGCTCGACGATGAAGTCTGGCGAACTGCCGGCGATACTCGCGAACGCCTCGAACTGTTCGCCGCTCAACTGATTTCACAAGTTTTAAATGCCACCCCCAAACCCTGTGGGAGCGAGCCTGCTCGCGAAAGCGGAGTGTCAGTCGACATTGATTTGCCTGTCACACCGCATTCGCGAGCAGGCTCGCTCCTACAGGGGCCGGGGTGGTCTGATGTGAGCTCCATCCTCGACAACCTGCGCGAAGTCGTCGCACCACGCCTGGACGCCTGCGGCCCGGCGGAAATGCGCGGCTTGCTCGACGCCCTCAGCGGTCGTTTCGTCCCCGCCGGCCCTAGCGGCGCGCCGAGTCGCGGGCGGCTGGACGTGCTGCCGACCGGGCGCAATTTCTATTCGGTGGACGTGCGCAACCTGCCGACCACCACCGCGTGGCGCATCGGTTTCCAATCGGCGAACCTGATTCTCGAGCGGCACTTACAGGACCACGGCGATCACCTGCGTCAGCTCGGCCTGTCGGTCTGGGGCACCGCGACCATGCGCACCGGCGGCGACGACATCGCGCAAGCCATGGCGCTGATGGGCGTGCGCCCGGTCTGGGCGACGGGCAGTCAGCGGGTCGATGACTTCGAAATTCTGCCGCTGAGCCTGCTCGACCGCCCACGCGTGGACGTGACCTTGCGCGTGTCCGGGTTCTTCCGTGATGCCTTTGCCAATCTGATCCGCCTGTTCGATGCGGCGGTGCAGGCAGTCGCTGCGCTGGATGAGCCGGACGATCTCAATCCATTGGCGGCCAAGGTCCGCGCCGAACGCGAAGCGTTGCTGCAATCGGGCCTTGATGAAGAAGCGGCCAGACGGCAGGCCGGTTGGCGCATTTTCGGCGCCAAACCCGGTGCTTACGGCGCTGGCGTGCAAGGGGCAATCGATGGTCGTTTATGGCAGAGCCGCGAGAACCTGGCCGAGGTTTACCTCAACTGGGGCGGCTACGCTTACGGCGGTGCCGACGAAGGCACGGCGGCCCGCGAGCAGTTCGCCCAGCGCCTGAGCCAGGTTCAGGCCGTGCTGCAAAATCAGGATAACCGCGAGCATGATTTGCTCGACTCCAATGACTATTACCAGTTCCAGGGCGGTATGCTCGCGGCCGTGGAAAGCCTCAGCGGTGCAGCGGCGGCTAGTTACCATGGCGACCACAGCCAACCGGACTTGCCGAAAATTCGTACGTTGAAGGAAGAACTGAACCGGGTGATCCGCTCGCGGGCGGCCAATCCGAAGTGGATCGACGGCGTGAAGCGCCACGGCTACAAAGGTGCGTTTGAACTGGCGGCGACGGTCGATAACCTGTTCGCCTTCGACGCGACGACGCAGTTGATCGACGATCACCAATACGCGTTGCTGGCCGATGCGTATTTGCTGGACCCGGCGACCCGGGATTTTGTGCGCGAGCACAATCCCCATGCGTTGCGCGACATGACGGAGCGGATGCTGGAAGCGCAGCAGCGCGGGATGTGGCAAGAGCCGGGCGCCTATAAAGAAGCACTGGAAAACCTGCTGCTGGACATAGAAGAAGACACCTGACACACCGTAGATCCCCTGTAGGAGTGAGACCGGCTTGCCGGCGATAGCGTTGGGTCAGTCAATATTGATTTGCCTGACACACCGCTATCGCCGGCAAGCCGGTCTCGCTCCCACAGTTAGAAGCATTTCACCGACCATGACCGAGATTTGATAATGACCGACACCCCGCATTTCCCGCTCTCCGCCGTGGTCGGCGCCGACGATCTCAAACTCGCTTTGTACCTCACCGCCATCGACCCGAAAATTGGCGGCGTGCTGATCGAAGGCCCGCGCGGCATGGCCAAATCCACCCTGGCCCGAGGCCTCGCGGACCTGCTCGCCAGCGGTCAGTTCGTCACCTTGCCGCTGGGCGCCACTGAAGAACGCCTGGTCGGCACCCTCGACCTTGATGCCGCCCTGAGCGAAGGTCGTGCGCAGTTTTCTCCCGGCGTACTGGCCAAGGCTGACGGTGGCGTGCTCTACGTCGATGAAGTCAATCTGCTGCCCGATCACCTGGTGGACTTGCTGCTCGACGTCGCCGCCAGCGGCACCAACCTGATCGAGCGTGACGGCATTTCCCATCGGCATTCGGCAAAGTTCGTGTTGATCGGGACCATGAATCCGGAAGAGGGCGAGTTGCGTCCGCAACTGCTCGACCGCTTTGGCCTGAACGTCGCCCTCAGCGGTCATACCGCACCCGCCCAGCGTGGGCAGATCATCCGTCGGCGGCTGGATTTCGACAGCGATCCGCAACGCTTCTGCGCCGAGTGGGAAAGCCAGCAGCAGTCTTTGCGTGAGCGTTGCCAGACAGCGCGCAGCACACTGGCGAGCATCCCCCTGGACGATGAGGCGCTGGCACAGATTACCGAGCGCTGTTTCGCCGCCGGTGTCGATGGGCTGCGCGCCGATCTGGTCTGGCTGCGTGCCGCCCGTGCCCATGCGGCATGGCGGGGGGCGAGCGCCATTGCCGAGGAAGATATCGATGCCGTTGCCGAGTTCGCCTTGCGCCATCGTCGTCGCGAACAGTCGCCACCAGCGCCGCAACAGGCCCGGCAACCCGCCCCGCAACCATCCAGCCCGAGCGAAGGTCAGGGCCAATGGGGCGAAATGCCGGCGCAGGCGCTGCCGGTCGGTGCTCGACGTGAAGTGCCGAGCTGGCCAAAAAAGCCCTAGGCATTCGCCCTCGATCTGACGCGGGGGCGAATGCCAGACCCCGCGCCGGACGGCTGGACCACGGCAAACAGGGTAAGCGTCATGCCGCCCGCAGCGGCTCGATCAATTGGCCCGGCACCTTGCTCAACGGCCGCCCGCGCCAGCGCCAGGATGTGCTGTTTCAGTTGTGCACCCGTTCGCCCCATGAACTGTGGCTGGTGATCGTCGACGCCTCGGCCTCGACACGTCGCCATCAGGCCTTGAGCGACGCCAAGGGGCTGTTGGCGCAGTTGTTCGACGACGCTTATCGCCAGCGTGCGCACCTGGCGTTGCTGACCGCCAGCGGCCATGCGCCGAAGTGGCAAGTGCAAGGGTTGAAAGCTTCCAGCGGGTTGCGCCACTGGCTCGATGGCCTTGGCGCGGGCGGCGGTACGCCGTTGCTGGCGGCATTGGGCGAAGCGGGGCGGTGGCTCGCGGTCCGGCAAAAACGCTTCCCGGCGGAGCAACAACGGTTGTTGCTGGTGACCGATGGCCGGTTGAAGGAGTGGTCGGGGTTGCCGGCGCTGGAGTGTCCGGGGCTGCTGATCGACATCGAGCGTGGACCGATCCGGCTGGGGCGGGCGCGGCAGTTGGCAGCGGAGCTGCAAACGGATTATCGGCATATCGATGAGATGGTTTCAGGCTGAGTTATTTGGGTGTTTACTCTGGCCCCATCGCGAGCAGGCTCGCTCCCACAGGGGGGCTATGTCGTTCGCAAATAATGTGTTCACTGTAGATCTAATGTGGGAGCGAGCCTGCTCGCGATGGCATCCATTTGGTTTTGGATAATCACGGCTTACCGGCATCCCTGCCCTATGCTCTGAAAGCAGCCATTCACAGGAGTGAAGCATGCGTGTTCTAGCCACAAACAGTCAGGACGATTTCCGCGTCAAAGCCTACGCCGGCACCAACGGCGTGCTGCTGGCCATGGACCTGGCCGAATCCCGCCGCAAAGGCCTGCTGGGTTTCGCCATCGAAAAACAGCAAGGCAGCAAGCCCTGGTTGTTCCTGTTCAATAGCCTGACGTTCCCCGGCAAGGCTCATACGTTCCCGCAGTTTCACGCCACCCCGAGCGACCTCGCGCCGCTGCAGAAATTTCGCTGGGCCGATTATGCGGTCAATCCGGGGATGACGATCCATTACCGAATCCACCTCGCCTATGGCAGCGCGGATGCACCGCAGCTGGGCGAATTTCTCGAAGTGACTGTCACGTCCGACAACGGCCTGCCGCACAATCAGAGTGTGATTTTCAACCGCGCGGTGGCTGCCAGCCAGGCATTCCAGCGCAAGTTTCCCGACCTCGACGCGTTGATCAGCGCCAACAAGAACCTGCCCATCGAGGCCTGGCCCGATGCGCCGCGCCAGTGGCTGGAAAACGGTTTGCTCGGGCGCCTGCTGGGGTTTATCGAACGGGCGGTGGATGGTCAGTGGGCGCTGGACATTGCCATTTACGAGTACGAGTTGCAGGTGATCGTCGATGCCGTCAACGCGGCGTTCGAACGGGGTGTGAAGGTTCGCGTGCTGTATCACGCACAACCCGACGATGACGACACCGTCATCAACCAGGCCAGCCTGGAAAAAATCCCGGCGGCGAACAAGCGCGGGCGTGTCACCCATAACATCTTCCACAACAAATTCATGGTGCTGAGCCGGGTCGATGCCGCCGGGCAGCTTCAGCCTGAAGCGGTGCTGTGCGGCAGCACCAACTTCACGCCCAATGGCGTTTATCGACAGGCCAACGTGGTGCATGTGCTGGACGACGCGCGCATCAGCGCCAGCTATCTGCAGACCTTCGAGCAAGTCTGGGCGACACCGGACGACGTCGGCGCCACCCGGCAATGGATCACGCAACACAACCCGATAGACCCGCAGCAGCCGTTGTTCGCCGGGTTCTCACCGCGTTCGGGGCAGGGTGATTTGCGGGCGTTTGTCGAGATCATCAACGCCGCGAAAAAGGACGTGCTGTTTGTCACTGCGTTCGCCTTGCCCGATGACATTCTCAACGCGCTGCTCGGCCAGCCCCACGACGACATTTTGCGTTACGGCCTGCAAAACACCGCCAGCCGCATCACCGGTTTTCACGCTGATCGCAGCGCCGAATTTGCCGCGACTGCGCTGCTCAACACCGGGCTGGAGGGCTGGCTTCGAGAGAACATGAAGGGCCAGAAGGGCAATCTGCTGGTGCACACCAAAGCCGTGGTCACCGACTTCACCAGCGACGCGCCGACGATCATCAGCGGCAGCCACAACCTCAGCGCTGCGGCCAGTAACGGCAACGACGAGAACTATCTGATCGTGCGCGGCGATACCGATCTGGCTGATCGTTATGGTTTGGAGTTGCTGCGGTTCTACGAGCATTACCGCTTTCGCTACTTCGCGAAGAAGCTTGCGCTCAAACAGGTGCAGCCGTTGAGGGCGGATGACAGCTGGACTGATGATTATTACCTGGCGGGGGATTTGCGGCAGCTGTCGCGACTGCGATTCTCCGGACGGTAAATCAGTGTATCCAATGGCCCCATCGCGAGCAGGCTCGCTCCCACATGGGATTTGTGTACGCCACCGACCAAATGTGGGAGCGAGACCGGCTTGCCGGCGATGGGGGCGACACGGTCTCCCCGCGTCAGTGGAACTTTGAACTTCCCCCCGATTACTTCCCCATCGCCTGTCGGTACTGCCGCGTACGCCGGCCAATGTACAAACGGTCAAGGATCAGCGCCCAGACTGCCGACACCTCCGGCCGGGGCTTGCGGCCACGGCTCAGGCGCTGGAGCTGGAATTTCACCACAGCCATGCTCGCCAGCGAGGCCAACGGTTTGCGTTTCCACTGGATCGGCGGCAGTTGCGGATGGCTGTTTCGGCCTTCGCGCCAGTGTTTGACCAACTGCGGTTCGAGGGCCAACGCGGTGCCGATACCGGCCATGGCGATGCCGCTGTCCAGCACTTGTTCGACGATCGCCAAACGCCGAATCCCGCCGGTCACCATCACCGGCATGCGCGCCACGCTCGCCAATTCGCCGGCCATTTCCAGAAAGTACGCTTCCCGCGCCAGGGTCCGGCCATCGCGTGCCTCGCCCTGCATGGCCGGTGCTTCGTAGCTGCCGCCCGACAACTCAAGCAAATCGATCGGTTGCTCGTTGAGCCACTGGATCACTTGGCGGGCATCGTCGGCGTCGAAGCCACCGCGCTGGAAGTCGGCCGAGTTGAGTTTTACCGAGACGCAAAACTTCGGTGATACGGCCTGGCGAACGGCGCTGATCACGTCGAGCAACAAGCGTGCGCGATTCTCCAGCGATCCGCCCCAGCGGTCGGTGCGGCGATTGGTCAATGGCGACAGGAACTGGCTGATCAGGTAACCGTGTGCCGCATGAATCTGCACGCCGGTGAAACCGGCCTTTTCGGCGAGGGCAGCGCTGGTGGCGAAGCGCGTGATTACCTCGGCGATATCGCCCTCGGACATCGGTTTGGGTTCGGCAAACATCTTGGAAAATGAACCGAGATCCAGCGCCACCGCCGAGGGCGCCCACGCTTGCTGGCCGAGGTTGGCCATGGTCTGGCGCCCCGGATGATTGAGCTGCATCCAGAATTGCGCGCCACCGGAGCGGCCAATCGTTGCCCATTGGCGAAAGCGTTCCATGTCGCGTTCATCTTCCAGCACCACGCCGCCGGGGCCGGTCATGGCGCGGCGGTCGATCATCACATTGCCCGTCAGCAACAACCCGGTTTCGCCCCTGGCCCAGGCCTGGTACAAGCGAAACAGTGCATCGGACGGCGCCTGCCCGGTGTTGGCAAGGTTCTCTTCCATCGCCGCTTTGGCAATGCGATTGCCGATTGTCTGGCCGTTGGGCAAATTCAACGCTTGGAAGGGCGACATGCTTGACTCCTCATCAGTGGAGAATAGAGGCTAAGCTTAAAGCTAACTTTAATGTCAAGCAGGAAAACGAGACCGGGATGGAAATTGGTGAATTGGCTCTGGCGCCCTTCAAGCCTTCGCGCTGATGGCGGCAGCCGATGGGGCGGGAATCGGATTGCGCATCAGCGTACCCACCACCAGCGCCCCCAGCAATGCGAGTAACCCGGCGACCAACAACAAGAGACTGAAGCCGCCGACGAACGCCTGTCGGGCCAACGGTTCGACCACGCTGCGTGCGGCTTCCGGCAACAGGTCCAGCGCTGCCGGCATGTCACCGGCCACCACCCGCGACGCGATGCCCTGGGTCTGGGCGAGCCATTGCGCGCCTTGTGGCGACAAATCTGCGCGCAACAACTGTTCGGCATGGCTGGACAGCAACGCGCCGTATACGCCGATCGCCAGCACGATCGCACTGAAACGCATGGTGGTGCTCATGCCCGAGGCCATCCCGGTGCGTTCCCTGGGCACGCAGGCCATGATGTTTTTCTGCGTGTCGCCGTTGAGCAGCCCGGCCCCCGCGCCGGTGACGGCAATCGCCAGGGCAAAAGGCAGGTAACCGCCGCTGCTGACCGCCCAGGCACTGAGCAGATTGCCGCTGCCGACCAGGGTCAAACCGGTCGCCATCAACGTGGCCGGGGCAAATCGACTGGCCAGGCGCACGCCGATACGCGGGCAAATCAACATGGTCAGGGCAAACGGCAACATGCCCAGTCCCGAGGCGATGGCCGAGAAACCCAGGCCGTTTTGCAGATAAAACGGCAGCAACGTCATCATCACCTGCGCGCAACCGGCGTAGGCAAACATCCCCAGCAGCGCGCCAATGAAGCGCGGATGTTTGAACAATTGCAGGTCGACCATCGGCCGCCGCTGCATCCGCTCGATCACGACGAACAACCCCAGTAACAGCGCGCCGCCGATCAGTCGGGCGTAAGTGATCGGGTTGTTCCAGCCGATCCGGTTGGCCTCGATCAGACCCCAGATCAGGCACAGCAAACTGCCACTGAACGCCAGGCTGCCCCACGGATCGAGGCGTGCGGATTGAGGGTCGCGGGATTCCGGCACCGCACGCCAGACCATGACCATCAGAAACAGGCCCACCGGTAAATTGAGGTAGAAGATCCAGCGCCAGCCAATGAATTCAGTGATCAAGCCGCCGACGGTCGGCGCGGCGGTCATCGCCACGCCCATGCACGCGCCCCAGAACGCCCAGGCCTTGGCCCGTTCCACTTCATCGTGAAACGTATGGCCGATAGAGGCCAGGGCCGAGGTCAGCAGCAACGCCGCGCCGACCCCCTTGATCGCCCGTGCGATGTCGAGGAACAACGCGTTGGGCGCAGCACCGCAACCGATGGACGCCAGAATGAAAATGCCCAGGCCACAGAGCAGGGTTTTCTGCCGGCCGAAGCGGTCGGCGATGCTGCCCGCCGGCAGCAACAGGGCGGCAAAGGCGAGCATGTAGGCGCTGACCACCCATTCGATGTCGGCAAAATTGGCACCCAGGTCCCGGGCAATCGTCGGCAGGGTGACGGCGACGATGTTGGTATCGAGGACGATCAACGAACACACGCCAGAGGCGGTCAGCAATGTGAGGCGCGGATTGACGCGGCTCATGAGCGGATTGCCTTTTGCACAAGGCTGCTTTCTGTAACGGCGAAAAGGGGTTTGACGTACATGCTGTGGGCTCTCTACTGTGATTGCCGAATGAGCTTATCGCGACCGCTTGTGCGCTTCGTTAGCCGAAAACCGGCACTTCATTACCTTTGAGCTAATGCGTCCATGGACATACGGCATTTCCGCTACTTTCTGGCCGTTGCCCGGCAAGGCAACTTCACGCGTGCTGCCGAACAACTCGGTATCGCACCGCCGACCCTGACTCGACAGATCCAGGACATGGAGAACGAACTCGGCACGCGACTGTTCGTGCGCCAGACCCGTGAAGTCAGCCTGACCGAAGCCGGCGCCGCACTGCTGATTGAAGCCGAGGCGACGGTGCGGCAATTCGAGTACGCCCAACGCAACGCCCAGCGCGCCGGGCGAGGGGATATCGGTCATATCGAGTTGGGTTACGTGGCCTCTGCGGTGTACTCGGGCCTGCTGCAAAAGCAGGTGCAGGCGTTCAGCCGCGAATGCCCGGACGTCAGCCTCAACGTGCGCGAAAGCCCGATGGCGAGCTTGCCGGCGATGGTCCTCGAAGGCCGGTTCGATATCGGTTATGTGCGTTCGCCCATGACGTTGCCCGAGGGGCTGGAAGCCATTCGCCTCGACGCGGAAGGTTTTGTGCTGGCGCTGTCGAGCGAGTCGTGGCTGTGCCGTTTGAGCGAGATTGGCCCGGAGCATTTGCAGGGCGAGACGTTCATCCTGCCGGAGCAGATCAGCGGCACCTTGCAAGTCGCCGCCGAGGGTGGGTTTGCGCCGAAACTCGGGGCGCAACCCGGAGGGCTGGTGGCGGTACTGGCGCTGGTGTCGCTGGGGCAGGGCGTGGCGGTGGTGCCGGAGTCGGTGGTCGGGCACGTCGGGTTGCCCGGTGTGGTTTACCGGTCGATCAAAGGGTGTGAGGCGAGCTCGTGGTTGTCGTTGGTGTATCGGCGGTTTGAGAAATCGGCGGCGGTTGTCAGGTATATCGAGCAGGTCAAACATCGCTAAGAGCAAAAGCTTCGCGAGCAAGCCCGCTCCCACATTTGATCTCCATTATTTGATAGAACACGGTCAAGTGTGGGAGCGGGCTTGGTCTGGGCGGCATTCCGACGAAGGCGGCTTCAAAAACACAGAATCTGCTGCTGGTTACAGATTTTGTAATGATTTCTGGCTGTAGGAAAAGTCGCTTTCACCTGTACGCTCCAAGGCCTTTTTCCTTTCAGGACTTGCATGAACACCCTCTCGGAGCCCCCCAGTTATCCTTCCCTTCAGCGCCATCGTGCGCGCCTGATACACGCGAAACACCCGGTCTTTCGCCTTCCGAACACCCTTGTCATTGCAGCTCCACGGCCTCTGCGCCGCGCCTTGCCGTGCCCGGCATTCTGAATTCACTGAAGAGATCGAGACGTTTTTATGGAATGGATAGCTGACCCCACCGCGTGGCTGGGCCTGTTGACGTTGATCGTACTGGAGCTGGTGCTCGGCATCGATAACCTGGTGTTTATCGCGATCCTGGCGGACAAACTGCCGCCCGAGCAGCGTGATCGTGCACGAATCATCGGTTTGTCCCTGGCCTTGCTGATGCGCCTGGGCCTGCTGGCGAGTATTTCCTGGCTGGTGACCCTGACCCAGCCGCTGTTCGAGGTGTTCGAGCACAGTTTCTCCGGCCGTGACCTGATCATGTTGTTCGGTGGTGTGTTCCTGTTGTTCAAAGCGACGATGGAATTGCACGAGCGACTTGAAGGCCATGTCGGCCAGCGCTCGTCCAACACGGCTTACGCGCTGTTCTGGCCGATCGTCGCGCAGATCGTGGTGCTCGACGCGGTGTTCTCCCTCGACGCGGTGATTACCGCCGTGGGCATGGTCGATGAGCTGGCGGTCATGATGATCGCGGTGATCATCTCCATCGGCCTGATGATTGTCGCCAGCAAGCCGCTGACCCGTTTCGTCAACGCACACCCGACGGTGATCATGCTGTGCCTGGGTTTCCTGATGATGATCGGCTTCGCGCTGACCGCTGAAGGCCTGGGCTTCCATATTCCGAAGGGCTACCTGTACGCGGCCATTGGTTTCTCGATCCTGATCGAGTTGTTCAACCAGATCGCCCGGGCGCGCCGCAAAAAGTCCATGCAGGGCCTGCGACCGATGCGCGAGCGCACGGCCCATGCGGTTTTGCGTTTGCTGGGGGGGCGCAAACTGGCGGTGGAAGAGGTCGGCGAAGAGATTGCCGACATGCTCGACAACGGCGAGGCGCCGAGCGAAGAGCTGTTCGACCGTCGTGAGCGGGTGATGATCAGCGGCGTGCTGCAACTGGCCGAACGCCCGATTCGCACGTTGATGACGGTCCGCGCCGACGTCGATCACATCGACCTGTCCGACGATGCAGAAGCCATTCGTACACGGCTGATGCATTCGTCCTACTCGCGCCTGCCGTTGATACGCGACGGTGCGGTGGATGAGCCGCTGGGCTTCGTGCACAAGAAGGAATTGCTCAAGGAATACCTGGCCGGCAACGAGCCGGACCTTGAGCATCTGGCGCGCAAGACCATCAACTTGCTGGACAGTTATTCGATCCTCAATGCCTTGGAACAGATGCGCCAGGCCTCGACGCACATCGCCTTTGTGGTCAATGAGTTCGGTGACTTCGTTGGCGTGCTGACCATGACCGACATTCTCGAATCGATTGCCGGTGAGTTGCCCGACGCCAGCGAAATCGAGGGGCCGGACGTGGTGGAAGAGCCGGGCGGGTTCAGGGTCAATGGTGCGTTGAACCTGATGCGGGTTCGCCAGCGGACCGGGTTCGCCGTAGAACCGACCGAGGACTATCAGACCTTGGCGGGACTGGTGATGAGCATGCTTGATCGACTGCCGATGATTGGCGACAGCCATGAGTGGGAAGGCTGGCGCATGACGGTGATGGCGGTTGAAGAGCGGCGGGTGACGCGGGTGTTCCTGGCGCGGATCGGCGGGTGATTGTTCGTTGAGTTTGAGGGCCTCATCGCGGTGAGGCCCTCACATTCACCTCAACCCTTCGCGGATTGCTCTTCCAGCTGATCCGACTCAAACAGCTTCGCCAGTTCTGCCCTGGCTTCCTGCGCGGTCTGCAACACCTTCGCCGCATCGTCATACACCGCATGCTGCGCTTCCAGCACTTGCTCGTCGTGATGCTGGAAACGCTTGATCCGCGCATCGGCCTGCGCCTGGGTCAGGCCCAATCCCACCAGCGTGCGCCGGCTCATTTCCAGGCTCGAATAATAGGTTTCCCGAATCGCCTCGGCCCCCAGGTCCACCAACCGGTGCACATGCTGACGGTTACGGGCGCGGGCGATGATCTTGATGTGCGGATACAGCCGGTGCACGACCTCGGCGGTCTTGATGTTGGTGTCCGGGTCGTCGGTGGCGATGATGAAATATTCCGCCTGCTCGACCTTGGCCGCGCTGAGGATTTCCGGGCGCATCGGGTCGCCGTAGAACACCGGCACGCCGCCAAAGCTGCGCGACAGTTCGATGGTTTCCACCGAGGTGTCGAGGGCGACGAACTTGATGTTCTGCGCGCGCAGGATACGGGCGACGATCTGCCCCATCCGGCCCATGCCGGCAATCACCACACGCGGCTCGTCGGTGTCGATCTCGCGGAATTTCTCCGGCACCACCACCGGCTGCACCTTGGGGCTGACCAGTCGCGCGCAGATCAGCAACAACAACGGCGTCACCGCCATGGACAGGGTGATGGTCAGCACCAGCAGATCGTACAGGCGCGGTTCGAACAAACCCTGGTCGCGACCGATCTTGAACACCACAAACGCAAACTCACCGCCCGCCGCCAGTACGATGCCGAGGCGAATCGCACTGACCTTGCCCAAACCGCCAGCCAGCCGCCCCACGACAAAAAGCAGCGGCAGCTTGATGGCGATCAGCAGCAGGGTCAGGCCCAGCACCGTGATCGGCGCGCTGAGCAGCAGGCTGAGATTCGCGCCCATGCCGACGCTGATGAAAAACAGCCCCAGCAGCAGGCCTTTGAACGGTTCGATCTGCGCTTCCAGTTCGTGGCGGTATTCGGAATCCGCCAGCAGCAAACCGGCGAGGAACGCGCCCAGTGCCATCGATACGCCGACCAGATCCATCAGCCACGCCGTGCCGATCACCACCAGCAACGCAGTAGCGGTGGAAACCTCCGGCAGACCGGTGCGGGCGACCACACGGAACACCGGTCGCAGCAGATACCGGCCGCCGATCACCACCACGGCGATGCTGCCCAAAACGCGCAAGCCGTGGTTCAAATCCTCGGTCGCGGTGGTGGTGTGATCACCGCCCGCCAGCAACGGCACCATGGCGATCAGCGGGATCGCTGCGATGTCCTGGAACAGCAGAATCGCGAATGCCAGGCGCCCGTGGGGGCTGGTCAATTCCTTGCGTTCGGCCAGGCTTTGCAGGCCGAAGGCCGTGGAGGACAGTGCCAGGCCCAGCCCCAGAACAATCGCGCTGTTCAACGGCTGGCCAAACACGAACAGCGCCACCACGCCAATCACCGATCCGGTCAGCAGCACCTGCGCCAGACCGACGCCAAACACCGATTTGCGCATCACCCACAAGCGTCGCGGCGACAGCTCCAGGCCGATGATAAACAGCAGCAACACCACGCCGAGCTCGGAAATATGACTGACGCTTTGCGGGTTGCCGATCAGCCCCAGTACCGACGGCCCGATGATCACCCCGGCAAACAGATAACCCAGCACCGCCCCGAGTTGCAGGCGCTTGGCTAAAGGAACGGTGAGCACCGCCGCGAACAGGAACACGACAGCGGCTTGCAACAGGTTGCCTTCATGGGGCATGGGGAAACTCCAGAACTCGGTACGGCGGGGGGTACAAGGATAAAGGCTGAGACGACGGGCGCAAGCCAGGCCTGCAATGATTGTATGGATGGCGCGTTGTTGCGTACTTCACCTGCAACAAAGCCGATGAACAGAAACCCCCAATGTTTATTCAGGTCCTTTTTAGTTGAGAACGAGGGATCTCAACGTGAGGAAAAGTGCCGTCCCATTGCGCATCGATCCGCCGGATTCGCTCACTCAAATCAGGATGGGTTGCAAATAAACGATCCATTGCCGACGACACGCCAGTATTGAAATACAGGTGACTGAACTCACCCGCCCTGGCGGCCTTGATGTGCGAACCTTGTGCATGACCGCCAATTTTTTTCAGTGCGCCGGCAATGCTTTGCGGATTTCGGGTGTACTGCACCGCTGTGGCATCGGCCAGAAATTCACGTTGCCGACTGACGGCGGCCTTGATCAGACTGCCAAAAAAACTCCCGGCGAATCCGGCTATACACAAAAAAATGCCGATCAGTACACCCGCCAGTTTCAGTCGTTGGTCACGGTGGTTGCTCTGACTCGCTTTGACCAATATCAGGCTGCCCGCCAGTCCGAGCACCAGCAGTCCGCTAATGATTGCCAGCATGTGCATGTTGAGACGCATGTCCCCGTTGTAGATATGGCTGAACTCATGGGCAATCACGCCTTGCAGCTCTTCTCGCGTGAGCAGCGATATCGCACCCTGCGTCACGCCGATCACTGCATCTTCGGGGGTAAACCCGGCCGCGAAGGCGTTGATGCCCTCATCCGGTAACAGATAAACCGTCGGCACAGCGATGCCTGAGGCAAGCGCCATTTCCTCGACGATGTTGATCAGACGTTGCTCTTCGAGCGTTCGCCCGCCGTGATTGATCAGACGTCCGCCCAGTTTTTCTGCGATGACCTTGCCGCCGGCCCGGAGCTCTGCGTACTTGACCAGACTGCCCAGCAGAACAACGCCGATGATTAACGGCGCCACAACCCCGACGGCTTGCCAGTTGAGGGTCAATCTGCGGCTGCCGTCATTCGCATGGTCAAGACTGAATGCGAGGCAGGTTATGGTGATCAGGCTTAGCACCGACAGGATCATCAACAGGACGAGCAGCGCCGTTCGGTGTCTGGCCTGGCGCTGTTGCTCAAAAAAATTCATCGGACCATCCGTGGGCAAAGCGTTTTAGAAGGAAACCTGAGGTGCTTGTTGAATAGACGCGGTGTCGGGGAATTCCAGCGGGGTGGCATCGGCGGCATGGCCGAAGCGAGCGGCCAGTAGCACGGCGGGGAAGCTTTGTTTGAGATTGTTGTAGGTCAGCACCGCGTCGTTGAACACTTGGCGCGCGAAAGTCACTTTGTTTTCAGTGCTGCTGATTTCTTCACTGAGTTGCTGCATGGCCTGCAAAGCCTGGAGTTCCGGGTAGGCTTCCAGGGTTACATTCAGTCGCCCCATGGCGCTGCTGAGAACACCATCGGCCAGACTCAGTTGCGCAATATTTCGTGCGTCGCCCGGTTGAGCCTGGGCGGCCTTGAGCCCGGCCAGTGCGTTGTTGCGCGCGGCGATGACGGCCTCGAGCGTCTCGCGCTCATGGGTCAGATAACCTTTGGCGGTTGCTACCAGATTGGGGATCAGGTCATAGCGGCGCTTGAGTTGCACCTCAACCTGCGCGAAGGCATTTGCTATTTCATTGCGGCGGGCGACCAGGCTATTGAAGAGCCCGATGAGGTACAGAATGCCTAGAACCAGAACGGCCAAAATGACCAGCAAGACGATGCTGTTAGTGCTCATGGTGTGATGTCCTTGTTCACGGAAGGAGATTTTGCGCAGGATGTTAACGGAAAACCCAAGGCTTGACTGCTTTCGGCCAAGTCAGGTTGATCGTGCAGCTTCATGTCGGCCAGTGGAGCGTCAAACCCTATTCGCTGTGAACCCGCACCGGGGGCTCGGTGCCCAACCGATACTGATTATTCCCGCTGCGCTTGGCTTCATACATCGCCAGGTCTGCAATATGAATCAACCGGTCCATGCTCGGCGCATGATCGGGGAACACCGCGACGCCCAGGCTGGTGCCGATGTGGCGCTGGTCGTTGCCGATGGTCACGGGTGGTGAGAGTTCGACGAAGATTTTCTGGCAGATGTTGCGGGCTTCGTCTTGCAAACTGCCGCCTTGCGGCAGGCCCTGGAGGATGACCACGAATTCGTCGCCACCGATGCGGGCGACGGTGTCGGTTGAGCGCAGGATTCGCTTCAGGCGCGTGGCGGTGGTGACGAGTACGCGGTCGCCGGCGGCATGGCCGTAACGGTCGTTGATGGCCTTGAAACCATTGAGGTCGACGAACACCAGTGCTACTCGGGTGGCGGTGATACGGGCTTGTTCCAGCGCCTCGGACAAACGCTCTTCGAGCACCAGCCGGTTGGGCAGGCCGGTCAACGGGTCGAAATGGGCCAGGTGCTGCAGGTAACTGGCGGAGGCTTTTTCCTCGGTGATGTCGCGGACCACGCCCATCATCTTGATCGTTTCATCGTGGTTGTTTTTCACCACGTTGCCGGTCTCGCGCAACCAGCGGATGGTGCCGTCGGGCCAGATGACCCGGTATTCCTCGTCATGGTTCTCGCCGGTTTCCAGGCAACGCAGCTCACCGGCCCGCACCCTGACCCGGTCGTCGGGATGCACGCAGGCGCAAAACAAGGCGTAGGAGGGCGTCACTTCGCCGATCTTGAAGCCGAACATGCCGTAAATCGCGTCCGACCAGTAGAGCCGATCGGTGTCGACATCCCAGTCCCAGGTGCCGATTCGGGCGAAATACTGGCTGCGTTTGAAGCGTTCGGCGTCGCTGTCCTGATGGATGTTTTGTCGTTCGGACAGGTGGGTGATGAGCACGCGATATTCGTCGAGCTGCTTTCGCAGCGAACGCTCGCGACAGATCAGCGCGATAATCAAGGCAAGCAGCAACGCGCAAATGGCTGCGCCGGTCCAGACATGAATCATGCAGAGGTTGCCGTCATGGCGTTTTGATTCCTATGGTCGGTGCTGCATATCTTAGTTCACGCTTAGTGGCAGAAACAGGCCGTATGGGTTGCCAATCGCGCACGTTTCTGGGAAAACGGCGCCGTTACGTCCAATTGGGCGAGTGAACAATAGAGTGAACATGATGAATGATGAACTGCAGGTAATCGATCTTGAAGCGGGCGACGGCAAAGCTGCCGTCAAAGGTGCGCTGATCACCACCCAGTATCGTGGCTGGCTGGAAGACGGAACCGAGTTCGATTCTTCCTACAGCCGGGGCAAACCTTTCCAGTGCGTGATCGGCACCGGACGCGTGATCAAGGGCTGGGATCAGGGGATCATGGGGATGCAGGTCGGTGGCAAGCGCAAATTGCTGGTGCCGGCGCATTTGGGCTATGGCGAGCGCACGATGGGGGCGATTCCGCCGAACTCGAACCTGATTTTCGAGATTGAATTGCTGGAAGTTTTGACGCGGGATGATTGATTTGTTGGTTGTGGCCTGAAAACACAAACCTGTCATCCAGATTAGAGGTGATGGCAGGTTTTATGTTCTGCTGGGAGGATTTCCGGTTTTTATTTAGCGAGTCAGATGAAAGTTTCAATATCATCTAGCGTGTCAGCAACGGTCGCTTCAAGTGCCGGGAATTTTGTTTTCGCAGTATCGAGGGCGGGAAGCACTGCGTTCATATCCAATGTTCCGTGTCTGCGGGCTATATGACCGAGCGACGTGATAGCCGATGCCACGACTCGCTCGCTGCCACTGTCGAGATATTTCAAGCAAATGGTCTGGGCCCAAAATCTATCCTGCTCATTCAAGCCAATGGAAATCAGCGCGGTGACAATACTTGTTTCTAAGCCGGTATCAAGAAGACTGACCGCTTCGTCGTGGCTCATTGATGGATCTTGATAGAGAAGACTCACCTTTCAACCCCCAGAATATTTCCTTTGTTGTCGGCTTTTTTAGCCTTGATCAGAGCATTTTTCATATCTTGATGGAGTTTATCCCAAGGCCTGACATGGCCGTGGTAAATGTCCCCTCCCGTACGATCAAAGACGACAAATTCTTTGGTTTCTGGATCAACACCAATCCGACGTGCCGATGTAGGTTTTACCTGCACTGAGTTGTCGAGCGCTTCCTGTCCATTGGCGGGTCCCTTGCTTTTCACTGGGGTATCCGTTTTTCCATGGTAACTGGCTGCATCGAACTCCAGGGTTAAGACGATGTAAAGAGGCTTGATGCCAGAATCAGCCGGGAATACAAGAATGAAATCCTTATACTCAGGCGGGTAGATCGGATTAACGATGATGCTGTCTGCGGCTGGCGTAGGCGGATAAATCCAGATGTGCGGGACTTGTGGAGCACCTTCCAGCGGTGGGATTCCCGAATTGCTGGACGGGTCTACGGCAGGTGTCCATATCAGCGTTGTCCCGTTGCCAAAGTCAGCCACCTGTTGAGAGCCTTGAGCCACGAACTGCACGACGGGAATCATTTCCCAGTCGCTGCGCTTCTGGGTGTTGTACCCATAGCCCTTTAAAATTCCATCGGCCTGTTGTTCTACATGCAGGCGGACACGTGTACGACCTTCCTTGAGTGTCTTGAGCTGTTCCTCTGAGTATAGGGAACTGTCCCCAAGACTGGACGGCCAGAGCAGTGCAACGACGCCCGCTAACGCGCCGGCAGCAACACCAGCAGTTATTACCCCTGTACCACCGGCAACTGTGGTCCCGAAACCAGCCGTTCCAGCCCCGCCCAAGAGAAGCGTTCCAAGAGAGCCAGGTAACGCACTACCGCTGATTTTTTTGAGAGGAATGTTTCCTGCCGCGTCCCTTTCGCGACCACCCAGAAGAGAGAAGTTTCCGTAGTCAGCCAGTTTCTCGACAGGAACAAACCCCGCTGGGTTGTCGTGGTCGATTACTCCGTACGGGAGGTTGCAGCTTTTGGTGAACACGCAACCCTTAGTGGGTCGATTTTCCTGCAGAGGTTGCCTGACAATACGATCTTCGTAAGCCTGCTGGCGGGCCATCATGTCGTCATAAGATTTTTGTCTGGCATCCCGCTCCGCCAGTTCGGTTGCGGTCATATACCGGCTGGTGACGTGATGTCCGTCCCCTGAGGGTGGGTTTTGAATCCGTGGAATGTCTGTTTTGCGAGACATGAGCGTCCTTGTTACATCCTTTGAAAGCGATGCGGACGTTATCTCGTGAAGGCTATGCCTGGCTGTAGGACGGATCTGAAAACATGCCTGTTGTTACAAGATTGACTCAATTGATCTTTCCTGAACGGACGTAGTTGTTGGCAATGGTGCTGGGTGTTTTGTTCTTAGATGTTCGCGCGAAAACGATGTTGGTTGTCATGCCGCCATCGCCGGCAAGCCGGCTCCTACAAAGGGCGTTGTAGGAGCCGGCTTGCCGGCGATGAACGATAACGCGGTCGATCAGGCGTTCGGCGAATTGGGGCTAACCCTGAAACATCTCCCGGTACGCATACAACCCCGGTGTCCCGCCCGTCATCACAAACAGCACGTTGTCCCCGGTGCGAAAACGTTCTTGCTTGAGATCCGCCACCAACCCGGCAAACGCCTTGCCGGAGTACACCGGGTCGATCAACAAGCCTTCGGCGCGAGCCATCAGCCGCACGGCGTCTTGCATGGCTTCAGTAGGTAGACCGTAACCTTCGCCCAACTGACTGCCGTCAACGACGATCTCTTCGGGTCGTACGCTGGTATTGCCGCCGAGTAATGCCAGCGTCTCCTGGGTCAATTTCAGGGTTCTGGTCGCTGACGTTTCTCGATCCGACAACACCGAATAAGACTTGACCATCGAGGCCCCTCGGTCCAGCAACTGGAAGCCTGCCGCGAGCCCGGCGTGGGTGCCGGCGCTGCCGTTGGGCACCACGACCTGATTGAAGACCAGGCCGAGTGCCGTCTCCTGCTGCGTGATTTCTGCGGCGCAACGCGCATAACCGAGACTGCCGAGGGGCGTTGAACCGCCCATGGGAATCACCAGCACCTTGTGCCCCGCGTCCCGAAGTTGCGCCGCGCGAGCCTCGGCCCGGGCGAGCGAGTCGGTGCCTCCCGCCAGCACTTGCAGTTGCGCGCCAAACAATTGGTCGAGCAGCACATTGCCGTTGAGTTCGTAATCCACATCAGTCTTGGGGACCGAGCGCGTCAGGATCAATTCGCAGGCGATGCCCAGGCGTGCGCAGGCTGCGGCGGTCAGGCGCGCATGGTTGGACTGCACGCCGCCGACGGTAATGACCGTATCAATGCCGGCCTGCTGCGCCGAACCGATATGGAATTCGAGTTTGCGCAGTTTGTTGCCGCCACCACCCAGCAACATGTGATCGTCGCGCTTGAGAAACAGGCGAATTCCCCGCGCGCCCAGGCCCAACAGCTGTTCGAGGCGTTCGGCTCGTTGAATGGGCGTGGGGCCTTGCAGAAGGTCTGCTCGCGCAAATGCGCTCAGGGCTTTGTCCAGTTGGGTTTGCATCGATGGCGCCTCGCTGACGTTTATCAGAGTGACTCTAGGGAGAAAGTCACTCGCGATAAACGCATTGCCAGTCATTACACCCTTAACCTGATGTAACAAATGCGCCGGCATGCTCTTCACGAGAACAGCGGGATTCGGCCATTCAAGGAAGGGCGGTAGCGCCAGGTCAAGTGCTCCAGCGCGGGCTTCAAGGCCAGAATCTGCCTCAGCGTGGCGCTGGCGATACTCATGGCCAGCACCTGCCCCGGGCATTGATGACGACCGGCACCGAAGGTGAAACTGCGTCGCTGCGGGCGTTCAAGCATGAATGCATCAGGCTGCTCATTGAACTGCGGATCGCGATTGGCCGACGCCAGCATCACCAGGATCACATCGCCCGCATTGAAGTTCATACCCTCGATTTCACAGGATGCGGCGACGAAGCGACGGGTGTTCTGTACCGGCGGATCGAAGCGCTGGACTTCGGCTAACAGGTCGTCAATGTCGATCGAATCGTTCAGCCACTGCGGATGTCGAATCAACGCCAGTAACGCATTGCCGATCAGCCCGGCGGTGGCTTCATAGGTTTGGGAGAACAGGCCGATGAGGTTGGCAATCAGGGCTTCGCTGTCGTCGGAGGTTGCCGAAAACCGCTGGCGGATACCGGCAAGAAGGGCGCTTTGATTGTCCGGGTCGTCCAGTAACTCAATGAAATAACCGCGCAACTGTTCCGCCGCCGCATGGGCAGCGTCCAGGTGTGCCTGAGCGCTGAGGGGCGACAGGCACGCGACGAAATCCCCGGTCAGCTCGCTGATCACCCGAGACTGTGCGGGCGAAAAACCCAGCAACGCCGCCACTACGCACACCGGGCCAAGAAACATTGCCTTGTGCAGCCCTTCGGCGTCGGGGCTGAGCAACCGCGCACCGACCAACGCATTAACTTCCTCCCCGTCAATAAGCGCCAGTCCCGGCTGGATCGCCGATCTTGGGCAACGCTGGCGTTCGCCCTCGTTCATCCGCATCAACTGACTGAAGACCTTGCCGGCCATGCCACTGGCAATGGCCTTGGGCACTGATTCGTGAGTCGGCCGCACGTGACAGTCAGGATGCGCCAGCACCGCCGCCACCGCTTTGGCGCTACTGGCCACCCACAGTTTCAGTCCCTGGTGAAAAACCAGTCCGCCTTGAGCGCGCAGTTGCGCGTAATAAGGATAAGGATCGGCATGAGTCGCAGCGATGATCGGGTCCATGGGTCGCAGCCTTGTTCGTGGTGGGAAAAGTGTTGCTACTATCTCCAGTCCGAAAGGGGCTTGATTCGTCCGGGAGCGAAATATGAACGCAGAACTTCACGACCTCGGTGTTTCACAGGTGGCGGCGGCCATTGCCGAACCGGCCCGGACCAAAATGTTGTGTTCTTTGATGGACGGCCACGCCCGCACCAGCACCGAGTTGGCGGCGATTGCCGAAGTCAGCGCTTCCACTGCCAGCGCGCATCTGGCCAAACTCAAGGAACTGGCGCTGCTGCGTCTGCACGTCCAGGGGCGCCATCGCTATTACAGCCTCGCGGACAAACGCGTGGCCCAGGCGCTGGAAGCGTTGATGGTGATCGGCCAGAACACCGCGCCGACGTTCAACCCACGCACTCCGGACCGCCTGCAATTTGCCCGCACGTGCTACGACCACATGGCCGGCACGCTGGCGGTGTTGCTGCATGACCGGCTGCTGGAAAAAGGCTGGTTGCTGGAAACCGATGAACAGGCTTATCGGTTGAGTGACAGCGGCGAGGCGTTGTTCGAAGGGCTGGGCATTGAAGTCAACGACCTGACCACGCAGCGCCGACGGTTTGCCTGCCCGTGCCTGGACTGGAGCATGCGCCGACCGCATCTGGGTGGTTCGTTGGGCGCGGCGTTGCTGCAAACGGCGATCAAGCGCAAATGGGTGACGCAGGATCTGGACAGCCGGGCGCTGACGTTGACCGCGTTGGGCCGCAAGGAAATCGGCGCCCGGTTTGACCTGAAGCAAAATCTGCCCGTCGGCGAGCTGATTCCGGGATTGATCACCCAGGCCGGTCAGGTCAGCGGTATCGAGGGCAGGGTGGGCAAGCGACTCACACTGGCAAACGGAGTTTCTGACACGGACTCTCGGGAAACACAGAACCTGTAGGAGCCGGCTTGCTGGCGATGGACTCCAGTGCACCGCGGTGAACCAGTCAGTAAGCGTTATCGTTAACGACCATCGCCAGCAAGCCGGCTCCTACAGTTCTGAGGCGAATGGAATGTCTGGCTCATAAAAAAGCCCCCCATCGCCAAGACGATGGGGGGCTTGGATGCAGCAGAGGTCAGGTCAAACCTTGACGATCCAGCCTGCTGGCGCTTCGATCTCACCGGTTTGCACGCCGGTCAGCTCTTTGTAGAGCTTCTGGGTGACCGGGCCGACCTCGGTTTCGCTGTGGAACACGTGCAGGTGGTCGTTGTAGCTGATACCGCCGATCGGGGTGATCACGGCAGCCGTACCGCAAGCGCCGGCTTCCTTGAAGTCGGACAGCTTGTCGATGAACACGTCACCTTCAACCACTTCCAGGCCCAGACGTGTCTTGGCCAGCTCGATCAACGACAGACGGGTGATGCCCGGCAGCACCGACGGCGAGTTCGGGGTGACGAACTTGTTGTCTTGGGTGATCCCGAAGAAGTTGGCCGAACCGACTTCTTCGATTTTGGTGTGGGTCATCGGGTCCAGGTAGATGCAGTCGGCAAAATGCGCCTTCTTGGCCTGGGAGCCAGGCATCAGGCTGGCGGCGTAGTTGCCACCGACCTTGGCTGCGCCGGTGCCTTGTGGGGCGGCACGGTCGTAGCTGGAGATCAGGAAGTTGTGCGGGGTCAGGCCACCTTTGAAGTAAGCGCCAACCGGGATGCAGAAGATCGAGAAGATGAACTCGGGTGCGGTACGCACGCCGATGTTGTCACCCACGCCGATCACGAACGGGCGCAGGTACAGCGCGCCGCCGGTGCCGTAAGGCGGGATGAAACGCTCGTTGGCGCGGACCACTTCCTTGCACGCTTCGATGAACTGCTCGGTCGACACATGCGGCATCAGCAGGCGGGCGCAGCTGCGCTGCATGCGGGCGGCGTTCTGGTCCGGGCGGAACAGGTTGATCGAACCGTCCTTGCAACGGTAGGCCTTCAGGCCTTCGAAGCATTGCTGGCCATAGTGAAGGGCAGTCGAGCCTTCGCTGATGTGCAGCACATTGTCTTCGGTCAGGGTGCCTTTGTCCCACTCGCCATTACGCCAGTGCGACAGATAGCGCTTGTCTGTCTTGATGTAATCAAAACCCAGCTTGTCCCAATTGATGCTTTCGTTACCCATGACACCCTCTATCACTTAACAACCGTCGAAACGGTTCAAGGCTTCTGACGTTTTTTGGATGGGGACAACAATACTTCATTCCGGGCCTAAATCGCAGCCCGGACTATCGGATGACAGACAGATAAATTGTGTTGGCCTCAAGAAATCGCTAGCAGGCTAGCTCCCACAGGAGAACGCATTCCAAAGTGGGAGCTAGCCTGCTAGCGATGGGGCCATCTCTGCCGCCATCCATTGTTCTGAATTACAGGTGCAACGCATGCCCCAACGCACGCAACGCCGCTTCCTGGACGGCTTCGCCCAAGGTCGGATGCGCATGGATGGTGCCGGCGATGTCTTCCAGTCGGGCGCCCATTTCCAGGCTTTGGCCAAACGCGGTCGACAATTCCGAAACACCCACGCCAACGGCCTGCCAGCCAACAATCACGTGATTGTCCCGACGAGCGACCACTCGCACGAAGCCACTTTTCGATTCCAGCGTCATCGCCCGGCCATTGGCTGCGAACGGGAAGCTTGAAACGATGCAGTCCAGGCCCGCGGCCTTGACCTCGTCCGGGGTCTTGCCGACCACCACCAGTTCCGGGTCGGTGAAGCACACGGCAGCGATAGCGGTCGGGTTGAACTCGCGGGTTTTACCGCTGATCAGCTCGGCCACCATCTCGCCCTGAGCCATGGCCCGGTGCGCAAGCATCGGTTCACCGCTGAGGTCGCCGATGGCGTAGACGTTGCGCATGCTGGTCTGGCAACGGTTGTCGATCTTGATCGCCGAGCCGTTCATGTCCAGATTCAGCGCTTCGAGGTTCCAGCCCTGGGTGTTGGGTTTGCGGCCAACGGCGACCAGTACCTGATCGGTTTCAAGGTTCAGGGTTTCGCCGTTCGGTTCGAGAACCTGCAATGTATTGTTATTGGAATCAAAGCCTTGGACGCTATGCTTCAAGTAAAGCTTCACGCCGAGTTTTTTCAATTCATCATGAACAGGCTGGGTCAGTTCAGCGTCGTAGGCCGGCAGGATGCGATCCTGCGCCTCGACCACGCTGACGTCGGCGCCGAGCTTGCGATAGGCAATCCCCAGTTCCAGACCGATGTAACCGCCACCCACCACGACCAGCCGTTTCGGTACCGATGTGGGTGCCAAGGCTTCGGTGGAGGAGATGATCGGCCCGCCAATCGGCAGCATCGGCAGGTTCACGCTTTTCGAACCGGTGGCCAGCACCAGGTGCTCGCACTGAATTCGCGTGTCGCCGACTTCTACGGTTTTACCATCGATAACTTTCGCAAAACCTTGAATAACCTGAATTTTGTTCTTTTTCAGCAGCGCCGAAACGCCAGTGGTCAGGCGATCAACGATGCCGTCCTTCCACTCGACGCTTTTGCTGATATCGAGGGTCGGCGCCGACACGCTGATGCCCAGCGCAGAGTGCCGGCTGTGGTGCTGCGTCTGGTGGAACTGCTCGGCAACGTGGATCAGCGCCTTCGACGGAATGCAGCCGATGTTCAGGCAGGTACCGCCCAACGATTCGCCTTCCACCAGAATGGTCGAGATGCCCAACTGACCGGCACGGATCGCCGTCACATAACCGCCAGGACCGCCGCCGATGATCAGCAGCGTGGTGTTCAAAATCTGCATGCCTTACTCCACAAACAAGGTAGCGGGTTGTTCGAGCAAGCCACGAACGGCCTGGATGAATTGCGCCGCGTCCATGCCATCGACCACGCGGTGATCGAAGGAGCTGGAGAGGTTCATCATCTTGCGGATCACGATCTGGCCTTTGACCACCATCGGGCGTTCGACGATTTTGTTGACGCCGACGATCGCCACTTCCGGCAGGTTCAGCACCGGGGTGCTGACGATCCCGCCCAATGCGCCGAGGCTGGTCAGGGTGATGCTCGAGCCGGACAATTCATCGCGGCTGGCCTTGCCGTTACGCGCGGCGTTGGCCAAGCGGGAGATTTCGGCGGCGTTGTCCCACAGGCTGCGGGCTTCGGCGTGACGCACCACGGGCACCATCAAACCGATGTCGGCTTGAGTGGCGATGCCCACATGCACCGCGCCGAGGCGGGTGATGACCTGGGCTTCGTCGTCGTAACGGGCGTTGATCTGCGGGAAGTCGCGCAGGGCGACAACCAGGGCGCGGACCAAAAATGGCAACAGGGTCAGCTTGCCACGGGTCGCACCGTGTTTTTCGTTCAGGTGCGCACGCAGTTCTTCCACGGCCGTGACGTCGATTTCTTCGACATAACTGAAGTGGGCGGCGCGCTGGGTGGCGTCCTGCATGCGCTGGGCGATCTTGCGGCGCATGCCGATCACCGGGATCTGTTCTTCGTCGTTACGCTGGGCGTAAGCGGCGGTGGCAGTCGTTGCATTCGACTGACCTTGCGCCAGATAGGCGTCCAGGTCTTCGTGCAGCACGCGACCGGCAGGGCCGGTGCCACGCACCAGACGCAATTGAATGCCGAGGTCCAGTGCATGTTTGCGCACGGCCGGGGAGGCCAGCGGACGCTCGTCGGCTTCGCGAGCCACCATCGGGCCCTGGCAGACGGCCGCTCGCGGCGCTGCGGCAGGAGCCGGCTTGGTTGCCACAACAGCTTCGACTTTGGGTGCCGGCGCTTCTTTCGCGGCGGCAACCACAGGCTGGGCCGACTCTTTAACGTTGCCCGCGCCTTCGACTTCAATGCTGATCAGGATGCTGCCAACCGCCATGACTTCGCCGGGCACGCCGCCCAGCGCAATCACCTTGCCGTGCACCGGCGAAGGGATGTCGACCATCGCCTTGTCGGTCATGACATCGGCCAGCACCTGATCTTCGACGACCATGTCGCCGACTTTGACGTGCCATACCGACAGTTCAACTTCTGCAATGCCTTCACCAATGTCCGGCATTTTAATAACGTGCGTGCCCATTCAGACCTCCATAACCCGATGCAAAGCCGCGCCCACTCGGGACGGACCAGGGAAATACGCCCACTCTTGCGCGTGCGGGTAGGGGGTGTCCCAACCGGTGACGCGTTCGATCGGCGCTTCCAGGTAGTGGAAGCAGTGCTCTTGCACCAGGGCAGCCAGTTCGGCACCGAAACCGCAGGTGCGGGTCGCTTCGTGAACGATCACGCAGCGGCCGGTTTTCTTCACCGACTTGGTGATGGTTTCCAGGTCCAGCGGCCACAGGCTGCGCAGGTCGATGACTTCAGCGTCGATCCCGCTTTCTTCAGCGGCGACTTGCGACACATAAACGGTGGTGCCGTAAGTCAGGATGGTCACATCCTTGCCCGGACGGGTGATGGCGGCGACGTCCAGCGGCACGGTGTAGTAACCGTCCGGGACTTGCGCGGCCGGGTGTTTCGACCATGGCGTGACCGGACGTTCGTGGTGACCATCGAACGGGCCGTTGTACAGGCGTTTTGGCTCCAGGAAGATCACCGGGTCATCGTTTTCGATGGAGGCGATCAGCAGGCCCTTGGCGTCGTACGGGTTGGACGGCATCACCGTGCGCAAGCCGCAGACTTGGGTAAACATCGCCTCGATACTCTGGCTGTGCGTCTGGCCACCGTAGATGCCGCCGCCGCAAGGCATGCGCAGGGTCATCGGTGCGGTGAACTCGCCGGCCGAGCGATAACGCAGGCGGGCGGCTTCGGAAATGATCTGGTCCGACGCCGGGTACACGTAGTCGGCGAACTGGATCTCGGCCACCGGACGCAAACCGTAGGCGCCCATGCCCACGGCAACGCCGACGATGCCGCTTTCGGAGATCGGCGCGTCGAACACGCGGGAGGTGCCGTACTTGTTCTGCAGGCCTTCGGTGCAACGGAACACGCCGCCGAAGTAGCCAACGTCCTGACCAAACACGACGACGTTGTCGTCACGTTCAAGCATCACATCCATGGCCGAGCGCAGGGCCTGGATCATGGTCATGGTGGTCGTGGTCATGGCGGTTTCCGGTTGAATATTGTTGTTGTGATCGTTCATGTCAGATCCCCAACTCTTGACGCTGGCGCTTCAAGTGCTCCGGCATCTCTTTATAGACGTCTTCGAACATGGTCGCGGCGCTCGGAATCTGGCCGCCGGCTAGGGTGCCGTACTGCTCGGCTTCTTTCTGCGCGGCGATGACTTCTGCTTCCAGTTCGGCGCTGACGGCGACGTGTTCCTCTTCGGACCAGTGACCGATTTTCACCAGGTGCTGCTTCAGGCGCGCAATCGGGTCGCCCAACGGGAAGTGGCTCCAGTCGTCGGCAGGACGGTATTTGGACGGATCATCGGAGGTCGAGTGCGGGCCGGCGCGGTAGGTGACCCATTCGATCATGGTCGGGCCAAGGTTGCGGCGGGCGCGCTCGGCGGCCCAGGCGGAAGCGGCGTAGACCGCGTAGAAATCGTTACCGTCGACGCGCAGGGAGGCGATGCCGCAACCGACGCCACGACCGGCGAATGTAGTGGCTTCACCACCGGCAATTGCCTGGAAGGTGGAGATGGCCCATTGGTTGTTGACCACGTTGAGGATCACCGGCGCGCGGTACACGTGGGCGAAGGTCAGGGCGGTGTGGAAGTCCGACTCGGCAGTGGCGCCGTCGCCGATCCAGGCCGAGGCGATTTTGGTATCACCCTTGATCGCCGAGGCCATGCCCCAGCCGACAGCCTGGACGAATTGGGTGGCGAGGTTGCCGGAAATGGTGAAGAAACCGGCTTCCTTGACCGAGTACATGATCGGCAACTGACGGCCCTTGAGCGGATCGCGCTCGTTGGACAGCAACTGGCAGATCAGGTCCACCAGTGGCACTTCACGTGCCATCAGGATGCTTTGCTGGCGATAGGTCGGAAAGCACATGTCGTCGATGTTCAAGGCCAGGGCCTGGGCGCTGCCGATGGCTTCTTCGCCAAGGCTTTGCATGTAGAACGACATTTTTTTCTGACGCTGGGCGACCACCATGCGGTTGTCGTAGATCCGCGTCTTGAGCATGGCGCGCATGCCTTTACGCAGGATCTCTACCGGTACGCCTTCGGCCCACGGGCCCAGGGCATTGCCCTGATCGTCGAGCACGCGAATCAGGCCGCGGGCCAGATCGGCCGTGTCGGCGGGTTCAACGTCGATTGGGGGTTTGCGCACCGTGCCGGCATCGGTCAGATGCAGGTAGGAGAAGTCGGTTTTACAGCCGGGACGGCCCGAGGGTTCAGGGACGTGCAGGCGCAGCGGTTCATACGCTTGGTTCATGGCTTCTACGCTCGATCTTGTGAATTTCTTGTAGTGAGCTGACCGTCATTCCACGTGTTATGGAAATCTTGTCCTACAAACATCATAGGCCCGGCGCAGGAGAATATTTATCTGTGTTTCGTTGCGTTGGTGGTCATTTGAGGTTAAAAAATCTGCATAAACAAAAATAACAGGTGGTTTTTTCTCATGCGCAAATTGGACCGTACCGATATCGGCATTCTCAACAGCCTTCAGGAGAACGCGCGCATCACCAACGCCGACCTCGCACGCTCGGTGAATCTCTCGCCGACGCCGTGCTTCAACCGGGTCAAGGCGATGGAAGAATTGGGCCTGATTCGCGAGCAAGTGACGCTGTTGGACGCCGACCTATTGGGGCTGCATGTGAATGTGTTCATTCATGTCAGCCTGGAGAAGCAGGTGGAGGAGGCGTTGCAGCATTTCGAGGAAGCGATCTCGGATCGTCCTGAAGTGATGGAGTGCTATTTGATGGCGGGTGATCCGGATTATCTGATCCGGGTGCTGGTGCCGACCATTCAGTCGCTGGAGCGTTTCATGATGGACTTCCTCACCAAAGTGCCCGGTGTGGCGAACATCCGCTCAAGCTTTGCGCTCAAGCAAGTGCGCTATAAAACCGCGCTGCCGCTGCCGGCGAATGGATTGACCCTGACCAATTGACCTGCCCCCCCAAACACCACAAAACCTGTAGGAGCCGGCTTGCCGGCGATGGCGGCGCATCAGCCACCATCATTGTTGCCTGACACACCGTTATCGCCAGCAAGCCGGCTCCTACAGGTTTTGTGGTGGGGGCGGGTTGGTGTGACACCGCGCAATTGTGGGAGCCTGGCTTGCCAGCGATGGCGGCCTCGGAATCACCTTCGCCAGCAAGCTGGCTCCTACGGGCTTTGTGGTGGGTTCGGGTTTGTGTGACACCGCGCAATTGTGGGAGCCTGGCTTGCCGGCGATGGCGGCCTCGGAATCGCCATCGCCAGCAAGAGTCAGAGTTTGTTCAGGGGGATTTTCAGGTAGGTGACGCCGTTTTCTTCGGGCGGCGGCAAATTCCCGGCTCGTACGTTGACCTGAATCGCCGGCAACAACAGCGTCGGCATGCCCAGCCCCGCATCGCGCCGGGTGCGCATGGCGACGAATGCCGCTTCGTCGATGCCGTCATGGATGTGGATGTTGCTCTTGCGCTGCTCTCCCACCGTGGTCTGGCACTGGGGCTTGCGATTTTCAGGCGGATAGTCGTGGCAAACGTAAAGCCGCACGCTGGCCGGAAACGCCAGCAGCTTCTGGATCGAGGCGAACAGTTGATTGGCATTTCCGCCGGGAAAGTCGCAGCGCGCAGTGCCGACATCCGGCATGAACAACGTATCGCCCACCAGAATGACGCTGCTGTCGATCAAATAGGCCATGTCCGCCGGCGTGTGACCGGGCACGTGCAGCGCCGTGGCCTTGAGGTTGCCAATCATGAACGATTCGTCGGGGGCGAACAGGTGATCGAACTGCGAACCGTCCACGGCAAATTCCGGCTCAAGGTTGAACAGGCCTTTGAACACGCCCTGCACCTTGCTGATCGACTGACCAATCGCAATCCTGCCGCCCAGCTCCCGACGCAGATAAGGCGCGGCAGACATATGATCGGCGTGGGCGTGGGTTTCCAGCAGCCATTGCACCTGCAACTGATGTTCACCCACGAAGGCGATGATTTTATCGGCCTGGGTGGTGGCGGTGCGCCCGGCGGCCGGGTCGTAGTCGAGCACCGGGTCGACGATTGCACACTGGCTGCCGTCGGCCTCGTAAACGACGTAACTGTAGGTCGATGAGGCGGGGTCGAGGAAGGCTTCAATCAAGGCGGGCATGGTGGCCGTTTCTTTTGGGACAGGTGTTCAGGGTAGTTTCATTTTCCCTGCGCTGACCAGCCCCGATCAATTCAATGCAGGAAAAAAGCTGCGCGGGCTCTATCCTGTCAGTCATCGATACCGGGCGTTCCCGGCTCTTCTCACGGATCACGAGCGTTTTATGTTGCTGGCAAGTTTTTTTGGTGTGGCCATGGGCCTGGTCCTCGGATTGACCGGTGCCGGTGGCGGCATTCTTGCGGTTCCGGCCCTGGTGCTGGGGTTGGGTTTGACCATGACACAAGCGGCCCCCGTTGCATTGTTTGCGGTGGGCAGCGCAGCGGCGGTCGGCGCCGTCGATGGGTTGCGCCATGGCCTGGTGCGTTATCGCGCGGCGTTGTTGATCGCCTTGCTGGGGGCGATTTTTTCCCCGGTCGGCATCTACTTTGCCCATCAACTGCCGGAAAAAATCCTGATGATTCTGTTCAGCCTGCTGATGGTCATGGTGGCCTGGCGGATGCTGCGCCGCGAGCGCCATGAAGAAGGGCCGAGCGATCACGGCCACGCCAACTGGGGCCAGAAAAACTGCATGCTCGATCAACAGACCGGGCGCTTTTCCTGGACCGCCAAATGCACCGCAACCCTGGCGGCACTTGGCGCGGTGACCGGTGTGGTCTCCGGGTTGCTCGGGGTCGGCGGCGGGTTTCTGATTGTCCCGGCGTTCAAGCAACTGACCGATGTGCAGATGCGCGGGATCGTCGCGACGTCCTTGATGGTCATCAGCCTGATTTCTGCCATCGGCGTGATCGGTGCATTTCATGCCGGGGTGCGGATCGATGGTCTGGGCGTGGCGTTCATTGTCGCGAGCGTCATAGGCATGATCGTTGGCCGACAGTTGTGCGCCCGAGTCCCGGCCCGGGCCTTGCAGATCGGCTTCGCCAGCCTCTGCGTGGTGGTCGCGGCCTACATGCTGTTCAAGGCCGGCATCTAGGCGTCTTACACCTTAAGTTCCGGGCCCTCGTCGTGGCCCGGTCTTACACCGAACTTGCTGCACTCCACCGGCCACGCCAAAGCACTTCAAAACCACCCCCAAGGCAGCGTATGACGCCGCCGGTCCGCTTTCGATAATCGCCTCCGACATCCAGTCCCCCGCTGCGGAGCGCGTCATGCACAACAATAAGAATTTCAAGCACCGTTACTTGCCAGCCTTCATCGCCAGCCTGTCGGCCCTGGGTTTGAGCTCAATGGCCGAAGCCGAAATCATGCTGTACGACAAGGACCAGACTACGTTTTCCACCGATGGCTACATCAACGCCTTCTATGTGAACAGCGACGTCGACCGTGCCGGCGAGCAGTTCGACCGTCGACAGGCACGGGTGAAAATGGGCTTTTTGCCCAACTACCTTGGCTTCAACATGGGCAAGCAGGTCGACGACCTCAAGCTCGGCGCCCGGGCGTCGTTCTGGGTGACCATCAACGACAGCGAAACCAACGGCACCGACACCGCCATCGACGTGCGGCAGTTCTACGGCACGGTGGCCAACCCGGAATGGGGCGAAGTGCTGATCGGCAAGGACTTCGGCCTGTTTGCCCGTTCCAACATTCTGCTCGATGAGTTGCTGGCCGGTTACGGCCAGGTCAGCGACACGCTCGGGTTGGTGGATGGCGGCGGGGTGTCGTTCGGCAACATCGGCAGCGGCTATCCGTACCCGTTCCCGACATCGCAAATCACTTACCGCACCCCGGTGATGGACGGCCTGCGAGTCGCGGTAGGGATCATGGACCCGGTGGACACCAACGACAGCAGCGCGACCGGCAAGGCCTATCAGGAAAACCCGCGCACCGAGAGCGAGATCACCTATCAGTTCGACCTCGCCGGGGCGAAGATTTACAGCTGGGTGAACGGCAGCTACCAGACTTCGGACAACACCGATTCCACGGTGCAGTCCGTGACCTCCAAAGGTTTGGGTTATGGCGTGCAGGCGAAAATGGGCGGTTTGTCGCTGACCGGTTCGGGTTTTCAGGCCAAGGGCATCAACCCGTTCTTCACCAACAACGCTGGCGAACCGACGCTGCGTAATGTCGACAGCGACGGCTACCTGTTGCAGGGCTCGTACAAGCTGGGCAAAAACCGCCTGGCCTTGTCCTACGGCAAGACCAAGGACGACGGCAACGGCGTGGTGGGCAGCGGCGCGGACTATGAGACTCGCGGCATTGCGCTGTTCCATGACGTCAACGACAACCTGAAGCTGGTGGCCGAGTACAACCAGTTCGAAATCAATGGCCACCAAACCAGCGCGCAAAACGAAGACACCGACACCTTCGCGGTGGGGGCGGTGTTGACCTGGTAACCCCGCACGCTACGCAAATCCCCTGTAGGAGCCGGCTTGCCGGCGATGACGGTGTATCAGTCAACATCATTGTCGCCTGACAGTCCGCTATCGCCAGCAAGCTGGCTCCTACAGGTTTTGTGTCATGGCAGAAAACGGCGCGCCGGGCACGGATTTGTAGGAGCCGGCTTGCCGGCGATAGCGGCGCATCAGTCACCATCATTGTTGCCTGACCCACCGCTATCGCCAGCAAGCTGGCTCCTACAAGTTTCGTGTCATGGCAGAAAACGGCGCGCCGGGCACGGAATTGTAGGAGCCGGCTTGCCGGCGATAGCGGCGCATCAGTCACCATCATTGTTGCCTGACTCACCGCCATCGCCAGCAAGCCGGCTCCTACAGGTTTTGTGTCATGGCAGACAATGGCGCGCCGGGCACGGATTTGTAGGAGCCGGCTTGCCGGCGATGACGGACTGTCAGTCACCATCATTGTTGCCTGACCCACCGTTATCGCCAGCAAGCCGGCTCCTACAGGGATTTGCGGTGTTTTGCAGATCCCGTCCGATTCTCATCCCATCGAAGCGCCTGACCGCTACCCAAGTAGCATACGTCGCCGACCGCTGCCTTCGTACACTCCAACCTCATACATGCGCACCTGCGGGAGGCGACGATGCAGCAGGTTCAGAGCGACGGGGTCGTCAGTGCGATGTCCCAGGCGACCGATGCCCAGCAGGTAGCCCAGGAGTTGGCGCGGCAATTGTTGCACCCGCATTTGGGCTTTGTGCTGTTTTTTTGCTCCGCCGAGTACGACTTGCAGGCGCTGGGCCAGGCCTTGCAGCAGAGCTTTGGCGGTATCCGTCTGGTCGGCTGCACCAGCGCCGGGGAAATCACCCCGCTGGGTTACGGACGCAACTGCGTGACGGCGGTGGGTTTCGACCATCGGCATTTTTCCATCGATGCCGAATTGATCGACGAGATGGAGCGCTTCAGCCTGATCGACGCCCAGCAAATGGTCGAGCGTCTGGTCAGTGGTTGTCGCAGCAACACCCTGGCGCCGATCAAGGGCAACAGCTTTGCCCTGACCTTGCTCGATGGTTTGTCCAGCCGTGAAGAAATGGTGCTCGCGGCGTTGAGCGCGGCGTTGGGCGACATTCCGCACTTCGGTGGCTCGGCCGGCGACGACAATTACCTGACCCACACCCACGTTTACTTCGGCGGCGAGTTCCACAGCGGCGCGGCGGTGGTGGTGCTGGTCAACACCTGGCTCGACTTCGAAGTCTTCACCACCCACCACATCCTGCCGAGAGCGGAAAAACTGGTGGTCACTGGCGCCGACAGCGCCTCGCGCCGGGTCTTCGAACTGAATGCTGAACCGGCCGCCGAGGAGTACGCCCGGCACATCGGTGTCCCCGTGGCTGAACTCGATCATCGGATCTTCGCCGCCCACCCGCTGGCGGTGCGGATCAACGATCAGTATTACGTGCGGGCCATCCAGCAGGTGCACCCGGACTTGAGCCTGAGTTTCTACTGCGCCGTGGAAAACGGCATCGTCCTCACCGTCATGACCCCAGGGCCGATGCTGCCCAATCTGCAAACCCTGTTCGACGGTTTGCAGGAACGCCTCGGTGACCTGTTGTTGACCATCGGCTGCGACTGTTTTCTCAGGCGCCTGGAACTGGAAGACGGCGGCAATCTGGAGCAGATCGGCAGGTTTTTGCGCGACCAGCGGGTGATGGGTTTCAACACCTACGGAGAACAGTTCAATGGCATGCACATCAACCAGACCTTCACCGGGGTTGCCATTGCCCGAGGCCGCTCCCCTGGACATCGCTGAGCTTGCGGCTCAAGTCGCCAGCCTGCGGCACGAAAACCACAAATTGCAGCGCATCAATGCTGCGCTGATCGAACGGATCGAGTCCGGCATCACCCGCGGCAACGACCCGTACGCGGCGTTCCAGCATTCGGTGGTGCTGGCCGAACAGGTGCGTGAGCGCACCGATGCCTTGAACCAGGCCATGGCTGAACTGAAATCAGGCAATCACTTGCTCAGCGAAGCGCGTCTGCGTGCGGAAACCGCGCATCAACACCTGATCGACGCCATCGAGAGCATTTCCGACGCCTTTGTATTGTTCGACGCGGAGCAGCGGATCGTGCTGTTCAACAGCCGCTTCAAGGCGTTCTGGGGTAACAGCCGGGTGCGAATCAACGCCGGCATGCGCCTGGCCGAGGTCAAGCGGCTGATGCTGTCCACCGGTCTGTTCACCGAAGAACCGCGTGGGCAGGCCGACGAGAACCTGCTGTTCCGCTTGCAGGACGGTCGCTGGCTGCAAGTCAGCGAACGGCCGACCCAGGAAGGCGGGCGGGTGATCCTGTTCACCGACATCACCGACGTCAAACTCAGTGAAACCGTGCGCCGCGAGCAGGCCGTGGCGCAGAAATCGCATTTGTTGCAACGGGCCGTGGACAACCTGTCCCAAGGCGTAGCGATGGTCAACGCCGAGGGCATTCTGGAGTTGTGGAACCGGCGCTTCCTTGAACTCAGCGGCCTGGCGCCGGTGGCGGCGCATCGACCGTTCGCCGAAGTGATCGCCGACAGCGAGTTGAACCTGCTGACCCCGGCTAGCCGTGACGGCAACGGGCGCCCGGTGCAGGAATGCGAGCAGCGTCTGTACGATGGCCGGGTCCTGGAAATTCGCACGCATCCGTTGCCCACCGGCGGCTTCGTCAACACCTTTACCGACATCACCGAACGCTACCAGCACGCCGAAGCGCTGAGCGAAAGCGAGCGCTGGATTCGCCTGATCACCGACCACGTACCGGCGCTGATCGCCTACCTCAATGCCGACCTTGTCTACGAGTTCACCAACAAGGTCTACGAAGAATGGTACTGCTGGCCACGCGGCGTGATGCTCGGGCAGAGCCTGCGCGAAGTGCACAGCGAGCAGCATTACCAGCGCCTGGAAGCCTATGTGGCACGGGCGTTGGCCGGTGAGAGCGTGACGTTCGAGTTCGCCGAAACCAACATCAACAACCAGGAGCGCTACATGCTGCGCTCCTACGTGCCCAATCGGCTGGTAACCGGCGAAGTGGTGGGGATTTTCGTGTTGATCCGCGACATCACCGAACGCCGCCGCACGGCCGAGGCGTTGCACCAGGCCTATCAGAACCTCGAACTGCGGGTGCGCGAACGTACGGCGGAGCTGACGACCCTCAATGACCAGTTGCTGCGCGAGATCGACGAACGTCGGCGGGTAGAATCACGCCTGCGCGAGGCCAAGCTCGAAGCCGAGCAGGCCAACCTGTCGAAGACCAAGTTTCTTGCCGCCGTCAGCCACGATTTGCTGCAACCGCTGAACGCCGCGCGCCTGTTTACCAGCGCCTTGCTCGAACGCCGGGAGCCGCTGGCCAACGAGATTCTGGTGCGCAACGTCAGCAATTCCCTGGAGGACGTGGAGAATCTGCTCGGCACGCTGGTCGACATTTCCAAACTCGATGCCGGGGTGATCAAGGCCGACATCGCGCCGTTCGCCTTGAGCGAGTTGCTGGAAAACCTCGCCGCCGAGTACACCCAAGTCGCACGCAGCGAAGGGCTTGAGCTGCATTTCATCGGGTGTTCGGCGCTGGTGCGCAGCGACATTCAATTGCTTGCGCGGATCCTGCGCAACCTGTTGAGCAACGCGATTCGCTACACCTACAGCGGCCGCGTGGTGCTCGGTTGCCGGCGGCATCATCAGCGGCTGTCGATCGAGGTCTGGGACAGCGGCATGGGCATCGCCGAAAACCGTCTGGAAGAGATTTTCCAGGAGTTCAAACGCGGTGATGTGCAACGTCCGGATCAGGATCGCGGGTTGGGGCTGGGGCTGGCAATCGTCGAGAAAATTGCCGGGATTCTTGGGCACCGCATTCACGTACGTTCGTGGCCGGGCAAGGGCTCGGTGTTTTCCGTCGAGGTGCCTTTGAGCGCGACGGCACCCAAGGCACTGCCGAGCCTGTTGATGAGTGAGCCGATGCTTGAGCGACTGCGCGGTGCACGGGTATGGGTGCTGGATAACGATGCGGCGATTTGCGCCGGCATGCGCACCTTGCTCGAAGGGTGGGGTTGTCTGGTGGTGACGGCGCTGTCGGAGCAGGATTTGGCGCGGCAAGTGGACAATTATCACGCCGAGGCGGATTTGCTGATTGCCGATTACCACCTGGATGACGATCAGAACGGCGTGGATGCCGTGGCGCGGATCAACGCCCGGCGCGGCTCAGCCATTCCGGCGATGATGATCACCGCCAATTACAGCAATGAACTCAAATTGCAGATTCGAGAGCTGGGGCACACCTTGATGCATAAGCCGGTGCGGCCGATGAAACTGAAGACGGCGATGAGTCATTTGCTCGGTAGGCCTTGAGATATTTGTTGATGTTGAGGGCCTCATCGCCAGCAAGCCGGCTCCTACAGGGGATCGCGTTGTTCCTGTAGGAGCCAGCTTGCTGGCGATTTGTTCGGCCGGCCCTGAAGTTTGTGCGGGTGCTGATGGCCTCATCGCCAGCAAGCCGGCTCCTACAGGGGATCGCGTTGTTCCTGTAGGAGCCAGCTTGCTGGCGATTTGTTCGGCCGGCCCTGAAGTTTGTGCGGGTGCTGATGGCCTCATCGCCGGCAAGCCGGCTCCTACAGGGGGTTGCGTTGTTCCTGTAGGAGCCAGCTTGCTGGCGATTTGCTCGGCAGGCCTTGAGATTTTTGTTGATGTTGAGGGCCTCATCGCCGGCAAGCCGGCTCCTACAGGGGATTGCGTTGTTCTTGTAGGAGCCGGCTTGCTGGCGATGGGCGCGACGCGGTCTCAACGCCGTAGATAAGAGCCGAAATCAATATCCCCGGCACTCAGGATCGCCTGTACCCGATTGTGCACGTTGAGTTTGCGCAAGATCGCCGAAACGTGGGCCTTGACCGTGGTTTCAGCGATTTCCAGGGTGTAGGCGATCTGTTTGTTCGACTCGCCTTTGGTCATGCGCTCCAGCACCAGCAACTGTTTGCGGGTCAGGGCCTGGAGCAGTTCCGGCGGGAAGCTCGGGGTGTCGTTCATCCGGCGATGGGTGCCGCTTTTCTGCGTGCGGATGATGTCCGGCGGCAGGTAGACGTTGCCATTGAGAATCTGCTGGATCGCGTCGGTCATCTGCACCCGTGGCGAGGACTTGGTGATGAAACCCACCGCGCCATAGGTAATGGCTTGCAGCACGATCTGCTTGTCCTGTTCCGCCGAGACAATCACCACTGGAATGGTCGGTGCCTCGTTGCGCAGGTTGATCAGGCCATTGAGGCCGTGCATGCCGGGCATGTTCAGGTCGAGCAGGATCAGGTCCAGGTCGTCGTGGTCCTGAGTCAGCACCAGGGCGCTGTCGAGGTCGGCGGTTTCCATGACCTCGCTGCCCGGGAATCCATCGCTGATGACGTTATGAATGGCTTCGCGAAACAGCGGGTGATCGTCGGCAATCAGAATTTTGTACATAGCCTTTCACCTCATTATTTTGATTATGGTGTGGCAACAACACGCACGCGTAAAGGTCAGGGAAAAGGTTCGGGCAGGGCGGGTGTCACGGGAAGGTTCGCCGCTTGCCAGGCATCCAGGCCATCGCGATACCAATACAGAGTCTTATAGCCCATGGCGGCGGCGCGTTTGACCGCATTCCAGCTCAACCAGCAATCGGACCGGCAGTAAAAGACCAGCGGTTGTCGGGGATCGCCGGCGGTGAATTTTTCCAGATTGCGTGTGAAGTAATCCTGCCAGTCGGGTGTCAGGTCGCCATCGCCGGTGTTGGCCAGCCAGTGGCTGCCGGGCAGGTTTTCGTGGGGCTGGTCTTCGATGAAACGCCCTTGCAGCCATTGGCGGCGGTAGACATCGATCAACACTGGGCGAGGCGTCTGGGTGAGCAGGGTTTGCAGGGCGGCGGTGTCGATGATGGCGGCACCTTCGGCCTGATTCGGCGTGGGGCTGCGGTACAGGCCTATGCGATAGCCATCAGCGGAGAACAGCGGTGTTTCGGCGTGTGCGACGCCCAGCAACAGGCTCAGCGATAACACAGCGAGGGAAGGGCGCAGCAGAACACGTCGGGCACGCGGCATGGGTTCAGTCCTTATAGTTATGAGCCCATTACATGCCAGTCGCGGTGCGTTGGGAATGCGACGATAGACAGGAAAACCAGTACTAAAGTAGTAATTTTGCCATGTTTGATGGAGATCCAATTGTGGGAGCGAGCCTGCTCGCGATGAAGCCATCACATCCGGCATTGATGTCGGCTGACACTCCGCCATCGCCGGCAAGCCGGTCTCGCTCCCACAGGGGGATTTGGGTGGTTAGTTGGCTTTGCGCAGGGCGGCGTGTTGGGGGTTGAAGGTGAGGACTGCCAGTAGCGAAAACAGCAGCGTCAGGCCGATGCACATCGCCAATGCCAACGGGTTGAAGCGCTCGTACAAGGCAAACCGCACCAGTTCCACTGCATGTGTAAACGGGTTCACGGCGCACAACCAATACAACCACTCGCTCGACTCGCGCATCTTCCACAGCGGGTACAGCGCCGACGACAGGAAAAACAGCGGGAAGATCACGAAATTCATCACCCCGGCGAAGTTCTCCAACTGGCGGATCGCGTTTGACAGCAACAACCCCAACGCACTGAGCATCAACGCCACCAGCAGCAACGCCGGCAAGGCGATCAACAGGCCCATGGCCGGCGGCTGCACGCCGTACACCCAGGCAATCGCCAGAAAGGCATACACCTGCAACAGCGAAATCAGTGACGTGGCCAACAGTTTGCTGCACAGCAGAAACGTGCGGGGCAAGGGACTGGTGAGCAGCACGCGCATGCTGCCCATCTCCCGGTCGTAGACCATCGACAGCGAACCTTGCATGCCGTTGAACAACAGGATCATGCAGGCCAGCCCCGGAATGATGTAGACCTCATACGGAATGTAGGTGTCGTAGGGCTCGATGATCGCGATGCCGAGTGCCGCGCGAAAACCGGCGGCGAACACCAGCAGCCACAGCAGCGGGCGCACCAGTGCACTGAGAAACCGCGTGCGCTGCAACACGAAACGCAGCCATTCACGCAGCACGATGCCGCTGAAACATTGCCAATACGCGTTCATCGCACGGCTCCCGAGGTGGTCAAGCGAGCGAAGGCCGAACCGAGGTCGCCGCCGTGTTCCAGGCTCAACGCATCGGCCTGGCCACTGGCGACCAAACGACCCTGATGGAGAATCAGCAAGTCATCGCTCGGCTGCACCTCGTCCAGCAAGTGCGTGGTCCAGAGCACGCTGAGGCGGTGCTCGCGGCACAAGCTGCGGATGTGTTGATTGAGCGCCAGACGACTGGCCGGATCGAGGCCGACACTGGCCTCGTCGAGCAGCAACAGGCGTGGCTCATGCAGCAGCGCGCGAGCGATTTCCACCCGGCGACGATGACCGCCATTCAGCTCGCGTACCCGCTCGCGACGGCGTTCGGTCAACGACTGACGGGCCAGTTCGGCATCGACCCGAATTGCGGTTTCACGCCGCGACATTCCGTGCAGCGCAGCGTGATAACGCAGGTTCTGCTCAACGCTGAGGTCCAGGTCCAGCGTACTTTGCTGAAACACCACACCCAATTGCTTGAGCGCCGGGCGTGGCGCATCCCGCAACGAACAAGCGCCGACACGGATATCACCGCGTTGCACATCGTACAGCCGCGTCAGCAAGGCAATCAGCGTTGATTTGCCGGCGCCGTTCGGCCCCAGCAGCGCCGCAAAACGACCGGGCGCCAGGCTGAAACTCACTTGGCGCAACGCCTCCCGCGCGCCGTAGGCGAAACTCAGGTCGCTGACTTCCAGTGCGTTCATGGCGTCACCACCACGCCCCATGGATAGCGCCCGACCTTTACCGATTTGCTCACTTTGAGGCTGTCGACATCAATCACCGACACATCGCCGCTGACGCCATTGGTGGCCAGCAATTGCTTCTGATCCGGGGTGAATGCCATCTGCCACACGCGCCGGCCGACCAGCAGGTAATCGAGGATTTCGAAGGTTCTAGCATCGATCACCGCGACGTGGTTGGCCGGGCCCAGCGCGACGAAACCGTACTTGCCGTCGGCGCTGAGTTTGATGCCCACCGGTTGCACCTTGTCCGGGTGCACGCCCTTGATCTGGAAGGTCAGGGTCTTGAGGACCTGCCGGGTGGCGGTGTCAAGAATGGTCACGGTGCCGCCGATTTCCGCCGAGGCCCACAACTGTTTGCCATCGGGTGCGAACTCGACGAAACGCGGGCGCTGATCCACCAGCGTGCTGTCGGCCAGGGCCTGGGTGCCGGTGTCGATCCAGTGCAGCATGTTGGTGGTTTCGCTGGTGTTCACCGCCCATTTGCCGTCCGGGCTGACGGCCATGCCTTCGGGCTCGACGCCGACGTTGATCTGGCTCAGCACCTTGGAGGTTTCGGTGTCGATCACCGTCACCAGCGCATCGTCTTCGTTGGAAACGTAGAGCCAGCGATTGTTCGGGTGCAGGGCGAATTGCTCGGGGTCCTTGCCCGAAGGCAGTTCCTTGATGATCTTGCGCGTGGCCACGTCCATCACCTGAACCCGGTCCGAATCGCTGGCGCAGATGTACAGCAGCTTGTTGTCGTGGGACAGCAACAGACCGCGCGGGCGCTGGCCGACGGGCAGGGTGTCGGTGACTTGCAGGGTCTGCATGTCGATCAGGCTGAGGCTGTTGTCTTTTTCGTTGGAGACCCAGGCGGTGCTGGCCGCGGCGTGCCCGGCAGCGAGCAACAGGGCGCATGAAAGCAGGGTGCGGCGCATGGCGGATTCCTTATTGTTGTTGTGGAAAATCAGGGAAAGCGGCAGCTGACCTCGGCTTTGTCGTAACCGAGGCTGTCCATTTCGTTGAAGGGGTGCAGAAAGCCGTCCTGTGGCGAGGTGCTGACCAGCGCCCGCGGCTGCACGATGGGGATCGGCTGGCGCAACTGGCCGTTCCACGGGCGATAACTGAGCTTGCGACCCTTGAAGCCATCGAGCGGCAGTTGGTCGCTGATTTCCAGGTTGCGGATCGCCATCGGATCGGTCTGACGCAGTTTGCTCACCGCGCTGGCAATGCTGCGCACGGCCATCCACGCGGCAAAGTCGCGGTCGTTCATCCAGCGCCCGGCCATGGCTTCGAAGCGTTTCTGCAATTGGGCGGCGCCGTAGGTTTCCACGGTCTTGTGCCAGCCCACCGGGGTCAGGCCTTGAGTGCCGGCCACCGGGCGCGGATACCAGGTCTGGTAGGGCACGTATTCGCCGAAGTCACCGCGTTCATCGGCCACCAGTACCACGTCGTACTCGGCGGTCTGGGTGAACAGCGGCATGTCGGCCTGGGCGCTGCGGCGTTGATCGTTATCGAAACTCCAGGCTTTTTCCGCCACCAGTTGCACGCCGAAGCGTTTCGCCGCGCGGCGCAGGGCGGCGGCATAGGCTTGATCGTCGACGGTCGGGCCGACAATCAGCAGCGCCCGTTGCCATTTGCGCACCACCAGAAACTGCGCCAAGGCATCAGCGAGCATCGCCCGGCTCGGCAGCGTGTGCAGCACGTTCGGCAGGCAATCGGTGGTGCGCAGGCTGTCATCCGGGCTGCCGGCGTTGATCAGCAAACTGTCGGGCAGGGCGGCGCTGAGTTGCCGCAGGCTGGCCACCGGTGCGTTCACCACAAACAGGCGCAGGCCTTGCGCGTGTTGCGCCTTGGCCGCATCGAGCAAGGCCTGCGGGTTGTCGACGTTGGCGTTGGCCAGGCTGTAACTGTGATTGAGAAAGCGCCCGGTGCTGTTGCTGTCGGTGATCGCCAGTTCGGCGCCACGCAGGCCGGCATCGACGGGCTCGGGAATGATGTTCGACAGCAAGGGCCCCGGGTCGGGGCGATAACCCAGGTAACCGATCTGCACTTGCAGCGGTGCATCGGCCGCCTGACTTTGCGTCGCCAGCCCGGCGGCGCAGGCAATCGCCAACAGGTAGATCAGGGCGTAAGGGGCAAGCTGGCGCATAAGGCACTCCATCACGGGTAGCGCCAGCATAGGAAGCCTGAGGACGGGATGAAATATGCAGAAAGTACCAGTGAGGCAGTACCAAGGTAGTAACTCGCCGAGGGCGGCGCGGTTTTAGCATGGGCAACAACGGCCATCACTCTGAAGGAGATCGACCATGCGTATTCTCAAGGCGCTGCTCCTGCCGTTGTTGCTGATCCTGAGTCTGATTGGCGTCGACAAGCTCCACGGCCCGCGCCCTGCGTCGCTGCTGGTGATGCCTGCGACACCGGGGCGCTAGGCGTGTCGGCCCTGTGGCGGATCAATCTCTGGGTCTGCGGATTTTTCGCGCTGGTCACTTTGGCGTGCATGGGCTTGCTGATGCACCAGGCGCTGGCGGATGTGGAGCGAGAGCTGCAATCCGCCGAGGCGGTGGTTGAGTACTTGAGCGAAACCGCCGCGCGCGATTCCGCCAGCCTGCAACCACGGCTGACGCAAAGTCTGCGTCACGTGCGGGTGCGCTGGCTCGAACCGGGCGAAGCGGCACAACCGCCAATGCAGGACGGGCTCGACGCCTGGCTCGGGCGGTTGCTGTTTGCCGAGGTCCGGCACAGCGTGCGGGAGCTGGATCTGCAGGATGGCCGGCGTGTGCTGATTGCGGTCGATCCACGGGATGAAATCGATGAAGTCTGGGATTCCCTCCAGCAATTACTGAGCCTGTGTGGCCTGGCGTTGTTGTTGAGTCTGTTGACCATTCGCTGGGCCGTGCGCCGGGGCATGGGCCTGCTCGATGAGTTGCTGCGCGCATTGCGGCAGGTATCCGGCGGCCAGCTCAAGGTGCGACTGCGCGCACAAGGGCTGCCGGAAGCGCGGCAACTGGCGGTGCACTTCAATCGCATGACCGAAGCACTCGAGCAGGCGCGCGCCGACAACACGCAATTGACCCAGACCTTGCTTGCGGTGCAGGAACAGGAACGCACTCATCTGGCGCAGACCCTGCACGACGACCTCGGTCAATACCTGGCGGGGATTCGTGCGCAGGCCTGTCTGTTGCGTCTGGTCGCCGATCAACCGGACACCGTGGAGCGCACGGTGCGTGAACTGGAACACAACTGCGAGCACCTGCAACAAGGGTTCAGGGCGCTGGTGCACGACCTCTATCCGGTGGTGTTGCAACACCTGCCGTTGGCCGAGGCTTTCGCGTTGCTGGTGGAGCAGTGGCAAGGCCGACAGGGTGTCGATTGTCAGTTGCGCGTCAGCGCTTCGTTGCCGCCATTGTCTGCGCCGGACAAGACCCATCTCTACCGCCTGTTGCAGGAAGCCTTGACCAACGTCGCCCGCCACGCCGATGCAAGCCAGGTGCGGGTTCGCCTGCAACACTGCGGCGGCCACTTGCGCTTATTGATTCGTGACAACGGACGCGGCGCCCGCCAGCCACAGCGGCCGGGTGTCGGTTTGTATTCGATGTTCGAGCGCGCCCGCAGTCTGGGCGGTGAGTTACGCATCATCAGCCACCCCGGCGCCGGTTGGGCGCTGGCCTTGAGCATGCCTTTGGAGGCGTCATGAATATTCTGCTGGTGGATGACCATGCGGTGGTCCGTCAGGGCTACGCAAGTTTGTTGCGCGCGTTGCTGCCGGCGATGGAAGTGCGTGAAGCCGCGACGGGTGAAGAAGCGCTGATCAGGGTTCAGGAGGCCGTGCCAAATCTGGTGATCATGGATTTCGGCCTGCCGGGGATCAGCGGGCTGGAAACCACGCGCCGGTTGCGACAGCGTCTGCCACAACTGCGCGTGCTGTTTTTCAGCATGCACGATGAGCTGCCGCTGGTGCGCCAGGCACTGGAGGCGGGCGCTTCGGGTTACCTGACCAAAAGCTCGGCGCCCGAAGTGCTGATCGAGGCGGTGCGGCGGATTCTCGCGGGCCACGCCTACATCGAACAGCCCCTGGCCACTCAACTGGCGTGTCACCCGCAACAGGACGCCAGCGACCCGCGTTTGCAGAGCATGACCCAGCGCGAACTGGAGGTTTTCGTGATGCTCGCCAAAGGCACCCCGGCCCGTGTGATTGCCGAACAGCTGAGCATCAGCAGCAAGACCGTCTCCAATCACCTGACGTTGCTCAAGAGCAAATTGCAGGTGAGCTCCCATGCCGAGCTGGTGCATCTGGGGATTGATATGGGGGTGGTGCGAAAGGCGGGATGACGCGCCCGTGCGGCTAGCACAAATCCCCCTGTAGGAGCGAGCCTGCTCGCGATGGTCGTCAACGATTACGCGGGTAGTCAGATGCCCCGCGGTGGTCTCAGGTTTATCGCGAGCAGGCTCGCTCCTACAGGGGGGGGCGCGGTGTTGGTTTGAGGTTATTTATCCCACGTCGTCGGGCAACCGATGCAGCCTTCCATATTCGCATCCTGAAAGTTCGCATAATGCTGACGCGAGCCGCTGAGGTTTGCCTGTTCCAGGTTGCTTTCACCGAACTTGGCTTCCTGCAGATTGGCATCACTGAGATTCGCGCCTTTGAGGTCGGCTTTGCTCAACCAGGTCATTTCCAGGTCGGCCGCCCGCAGGTTGGCGTTGTGCAGTTTGGCGCCGGAGAGGCGGGCGAATTGCAGGTAGGCGCCGCTGAGGTTGGCGTCCTGAAACTGCGCACCCTGGGCAAACAAGCCCCAGCCCTGGACCGCCATCAACGTCGCACCGCTGAAGTCGGCCAGGCGCAGGTTGCTTTGTTGCAGGCTGGCGCGGGTCAGGTTGGCGCCTTGCAGTTGGGCTTTTTCCAGGTTGGCGAGGTCGAGGCGGGCGTGACGCAAGTCGGCGTCGCGCAGGTCGGCGCCGCTGAGGTTCATGTTGCGCAGGTCCTGATTGCTCAGGTTGGCGCCTTTGAGATTGGCGCCGGGGCACTGGCTGTGTTCGGCGAGGGTGCAGCCGTTGATGATCAGGGGGGCGTCGTCGCTGTCATCCGCGAAAACCGGAAGGGCGGCGAGCAATAGCATTAGAGGCAGGTATTTCATGGCAAGGTCTCTGGCTTCCCTTGTGGGAGCGAGCCTGCTCGCGATGGTCGTCAACGATGACGCGGGGTGTCTGGTGCCCCGCGGCGGTCTCAGGTTAATCGCGAGCAGGCTCGCTCCCACAGAGGTGGGTGGGGAGAATTACTTCTGCGCGGTCTGGTTATCCCAGCTCGGAATCTTGAACACCCAGAACGACCCGCCCTGAGCCACCGGTTTGGTCAGCTCGGCCATGTCGCCGCCCCACAACGGCACCGCGCCGCCATAGCCGACGGTCACGCCGATGTACTGCTCGCCGTCCTGTTCCCAGGTGATCGGCGGCGAGACGATGCCGCTGCCGGTCTGGAACTTCCACAGCTCCTTGCCGGTTTTCGCGTCGAAGGCCTTGAAGAAACCGTCGCCGGTGCCGGTGAACACCAGGTTGCCCTTGGTCGCCAGCACGCCGGCCCACAACGGCAAGTGTTCCTTGTGCTCCCACACCACTTTGCCCGTGGTCGGGTTCATCGCCCGCAAGGTGCCGACGTGATCGTCGTACATGCGCTTGATGCGGAACCCCATGCCCAGATAGGCCGAGCCTTTCTTGTAGTTGACCTCTTCGGTCCAGTATTCCTCTTTCCACTGGTTGCCCGGAATGTAGAACAGGCCGGTGTCCTGGCTGTAGGCCATCGGGTTCCAGTTCTTGCCACCGAGGAACGGCGGCGAAACCTCCACCGGTTTGCCCTTGGTTTCCCCCGGCAGCGGCTTGGCCGGACGCTGGCCTTCATTCTCGACCGGCCGCCCGGTCTTCAGGTCGATGTGGCTGGCCCAGGTGATGTTGTCTACGAAGGGGAAGGCGTTCTGCAATTTGCCGTTGTTGCGGTCGACCACGTAGAAGAAGCCGTTGCGGTCCGCATGGCCGGTGGCCTTGACCGTTTTGCCGTCCTTGTCCTTGTAGTCGAACAGCACCAGCTCGTTGTTGCCGGAGAAATCCCAGGCATCGTTCGGGGTGTGTTGGTAGAACCATTTCACCTCGCCGGTGCTCGGATCGACGCCGACCTGGCCCGAAGTGTAGAGGCTGTCGTAATCGTGCGGGTTGCCGTCCTTGGAGGTACGCGCCCAGGTGTTCCACGGGCCAGGGTTGCCGGCGCCGACGATGATGGTGTTGGTTTCCGCGTCGAAACTGGCGCTCTGCCAAGGGGCGCCGCCGCCGTGGCTCCAGGCTTCGACCTTGCCGGTTTCAGTAGTTGGATCGTTCGGCCAGGACGGCGCCTTGACGTCACCGGTCGGCGTACTGTCCTTGCCGTTCAAGCGGCCCATGTGGCCTTCGACGAAAGGTCGCATCCACACTTCTTCGCCGGTGTCCGGGTCGCGGGCATAGAGTTGCCCGACAACACCGAACTCATCACCGGAACTGCCATGGATCAACAGCACCTTGCCGCTGGTCTTGTCTTTGATCAGCACCGGGGCGCCGGTCATGGTGTAACCGGCGGCGTGGTCGCCGAATTTCTTGTTCCAGACCACTTTGCCGGTGTTCTTGTCCAGCGCGATCAGTCGCGCGTCGAGGGTGCCGAAGTAGATTTTGTCGCCATAAATCGCCGCGCCACGGTTGACCACATCGCAGCACGGACGAATGTTGTCCGGCAGGCGATGGTTGTAGGTCCACAGGCGCTTGCCGGTCTTGGCATCGAGGGCGAATACCCGCGAGTACGAACCGGTGACGTACACCACGCCGTCACTGACGATGGCCTGGGATTCCTGGCCGCGCTGCTTCTCATCGCCGAAGGAGTAGGACCAGGCCGGCGTCAACTTGAACACGTTCTTGTCATTGACCTGGGCCAAAGGGCTCCAGCGCTGGGCGTTGGTGCCCATGCCGTATTGCAGAACGTCCTTGGTGGTCAGGTGATCGTTGGCAATGTCTTCCCAGCTCACGTTGTGCGTCGATGTGGCAGGCGCGGTTGCAGCTTGGCTGGCCGCGCTCAGGGACAGGCTGCTCACCAGCAAAAAGGCTTGCACGGCGAGGGTCATAGGGGAAAGGGCGGGTAGCGATATTATTGTCATGGTTGCAGTTCCCAGTGGAGGTTTTGGCCTGCACAGGGTGGTGCGTCCGACGGGGTGGCGAATACGGAAAAAGTCCCGCTGTTGCCGGGAAAATTTCCCAGGCGGCACCTGATTTGGATGTGCGTCGCAAGCCCTACTACCAAGGTACTGGGTGGCGGCCACCAAAGCAGCATGGGGCTTGTGCGAAGTGATTCCTAAGATGGCTGCCATAGCCTCTGTAAAGAGGTTTTGCGTGCAATCCTGAGGGCATAACAATGACAACAAAACGCAACGTCTTGCTCGTTGCCGGCCTGCTGGCCGGTTTCATCAGTGCAGGTTCGGTCTGGGCTCACGGCAATGTCGTGCCACAAGCCGTCGAAACCCAGGGACTGACCCCGATCAAGGACGCCGGCGTGCAACTCGATGGCGATGGATGGGCGGCGGTGAACCCTTACCGCGCTTCCCCGGAACACGATAAGGCCGTCGAGATCGGTTCATCGGCCTACAACCAGAACTGCGCGGCCTGTCATGGCCTGGAAGCCAAGTCCGGCGGCATCGCACCTGATTTGCGCATGCTCGATGTCGGCGAGGCCGGTGATGAATGGTTCGTCGAACGGGTGCGCCATGGCGCGGTGCGTGACGGCCGGGTGTACATGCCGAAAATGGCAGACTACCTGAGCCAGGAAGCCCTGTGGGCGGTTCGCACCTACCTGGACAGCGTCCGCGTCGAGGAGTAATGCATGCGCCTGCTCGCGGTGTTGATCAGCGCTGTGTTGCTGTGCTGCCAGACGGTGCAGGCGCAGGTCCGCAGCTATGACGAAATGATCGCTGCCGGAGAGCTGAAAGTGGCGGTCTACAAAGACTTCGCCCCCTACAGTTTCGACGACGCCGGCCAACCCCGTGGCGTCGATGTCGACCTCGCCGAGGCCCTGGCCAAAGCGCTTGGCGTGCGCCTGACGCTGATCTGGGCGCCCGCCGGCGAGAAGCTCGACGACGACCTGCGCGACTACATCTGGCGCGCCAGTCCGTTGCACGATCTGCAACTGGCCGACCTGATGATGCGCGTGCCCTATGACCAGGATTACGCACGCAAGCGCAACGAACTGGGTGAACTGGAAAACAGCCATGTGGTGATGTTCGGTCCGTATCAGAACGAACAATGGCAAGTCGCCTATGACCGTCGTCGACTGGAATCGGTGGCCAGCGTCGCCGTGTTCGAGCATCACCCGATCGGCGTCGAGGTCGACAGTGTGCCGTCGTTCTACCTGACCTCGGTGTTCAACGGCATGCTCGCCGGCAAAACCCATCACTACCCCGGTGTGCCCCAGGCGTTCGCGGCGATGAAGGCGGGCGAAGTCGACGCGGTCATGGCCATGCGCGGCGAGATCGACTGGCAGGTTCATGAAGCCGCCGACCCGCAAGTGGCGCTGGCGGAAAACGCCTACCCGAACATGGGCAAGCAACTCTGGGAAATCGGCATGGCCGTGCACGAGAGCAACCGGCAATTGGCCTATGCCGTGGAAGAGGCGCTGGAAACCTTGATCCGCGAGGGTTCGGTGAAAGCCATTTATGCCCGTTATGGCCTGCGCTATGACGTCCCGGAGATGTATCAACAGTGAACTGGCGCATGTGTTGTCTGTTGGCCTGTTGGCTGCCCTTGGCCGCGCACGCGGCAGACATCGCGCCGGGTAAAGACCCGGTGCCGTCGGTGATGTGGGCCTTCTATCACAAGCAGATGCTTGGCGACGCGCCGTTCGTGTTTGATGAGCGGGTCAAGCTGCTGGCGCCGCCGTTCGCCGAAGACGCCCGGCAAGTGCCGCTGGAAATCGACGCCCGTGCGTTCAAGGGCGAGGTGGTGAAAATCCTCGCCTGGGCCGAGCTCAATCCTTTGCCGAAAATTGTCGATTTCCAGCCGCTGGATCGAGTGTTGCCCTGGCTGTCGATCCGCATTCGTGTTGAACAAGCCACGCCGCTGCGCGCGGCCGTCCTGACTCGCGACGGTGTGTGGCATGTCGGCTCGACCCTGATCGATGCGGCGGGCGGCGGATGTACGGCGCCGAGCGTGGTGCGCACCCAGCCGGGCTGGGAAGAGCGCATCGGCGAAGTGCTTGGCGGACGTTATCCTCGTGGCGAATTCAGCCGCTTGCGTTTGCAGGTGGCGCACCCGATGGATAACGGCATGGTCGGCGGTATCCCGGAATTCTTCATCAACCATGCCGAGCTGCGGGATCAGAACGATCAAGTGCTGGCCCGCCTCGAATTGTTTCCCGCCGTCAGCGAAAACCCCAACCTGGCCTTCGACATCGAAGGGGCAGGGCAGACGCGCCTGTTGCTGCGCGACAACAGCGGCAACGAATTTGATGCGGCCATACCCTGACTCAAAGGAGCGCGTGATGCGCTGGATGCTGCTGTTGTTCATTAGCCTGAGCCTTCCGGCGTTGGCCGAACTCGACTATTCACTCAAGCCCCGGCAGATCGCCGCCGACACCTGGCTGCTGGAAGGCAGTACCGACAATTTTGCCAAGGCCAACGGCGGCAACATCGTCAACACAGCGTTCATCGTCACCGAACGCGGGGTGGTGGTGATCGACACCGGGCCGTCCAGGCGATACGGCGAAGCGATGCGCAAAGCCATTGCCGCGACCACCGACAAACCGGTGATCCAGGTGTTGCTGACCCATCATCATCCCGATCATGTGCTGGGCAATCAGGCCTTCAGCGATGTGCCGATCGGCGGGCTCGCGGGCACCTGCGAGTTGTTGAAGCAGCAGGGCGACGCCATGGCCGAAAACATGTATCGGCTGGTGGGCGACTGGATGCGGGGCACCGAGGTGGTGTTGCCGACCGAGACGCTGATGCCCGGCGTGCGAAATTTTGGGAATCATGATCTGCGCCTGCTGAGCCTGGGTGGGCATACCGGCGCGGATCTGGCTATTCTCGACCAGCAAACCGGCGTGCTGTTTGCCGGGGATCTGGTGTTTTACCAGCGGGCGCTGACCACGCCCAACAGTCCGGGGTTGTCGGTGTGGCTGGCGGACATCGCCACGCTTCAGGGGCTGCCGTGGACGCTTATTATCCCCGGTCACGGCCCGGTGGCCACGGATGCAAAACCGTTCGAACAAATGCGTGACTACCTCGGCTGGCTCGACCAGTTGATGCGCGAGGGTGCGGCCAACGGCAGCGACATGGCCGAGATGATCCGCAGCCCGATTCCCGAACGTTTCGCCGGGATCAGCCTGAGTCGCTACGAACTGATCCGCAGCGTCAGTCATCTCTATCCGCGCTACGAGCGCACACAAATGAAACGCGTTGACTCCACCACCAACCAACGCTGATCCATTGTGGGAGCGAGCCTGCTCGCGATAGCGGTCTGTCTGTCACATTGATGCTGAATGTGCGGCCGCCTTCGCGAGCAGGCTCGCTCCCACAGGGGATGTGTGTTGGTCAATAACACCCGACCCTGTACTAAGGAACTAGCAATCTCAGCACTGCGGGCAATTGTTGCAAGGGCGGCGGCGCCCAAGAATCTGCACCAGACCGGGAAAATTTCCCGGGTATAACAATAACCGCAGAGGCAGCCGTCATGACCCAACCCGCACGTCGCCAACCCTTCGTCTTGAGCCTGTTGCTCAGTGCCATGCTGTTGTCCGGCACCGCATTGGCCGCCGTCACCGACCAGGACATTCTCCAGGACCCCAAGAACCCGGAGCAGGTCGTCACCAACGGTCTGGGCGTCCAGGGTCAACGCTACAGCCCGCTCGACACCCTCAACGTCAACAACGTGAAAGACTTGCGGCCGGTCTGGGCCTTCTCCTTCGGCGGCGAAAAACAACGCGGTCAGCAAGCGCAACCGATGATCAAGGACGGCGTTATGTACATGACCGGCTCCTACTCGCGGGTGTTTGCGGTGGATGCGCGCACCGGCAAGAAACTCTGGCAATACGATGCGCGTCTGCCCGATGACATCCGTCCGTGCTGTGACGTGATCAACCGGGGCGTGGCACTGTATGGCGACCTGGTGATTTTCGGCACCCTCGACGCCAAGCTCGTGGCCCTGAACAAAGACACCGGCAAAGTGGTGTGGAGCAAGAAAGTCGCCGACCACAAGGAAGGCTATTCGATCAGCGCCGCGCCGCTGGTGATCAACGGCAAACTGATTACCGGCGTGGCCGGTGGCGAGTTCGGCGTGGTGGGCAAGATCGAAGCCTACGACCCGAAAAACGGTGATCTGTTGTGGACCCGACCCACCGTCGAGGGCCACATGGGCTACGTCTACAAGGACGGCAAAGCGGTAGAGAACGGTATCTCCGGTGGCGAAGCAGGCAAGACCTGGCCCGGCGATCTGTGGAAAACCGGCGGCGCCGCCCCTTGGCTCGGCGGCTACTACGACCCGGAAACCAATCTGCTGCTGTTCGGCACCGGCAACCCGGCGCCGTGGAACTCGCACCTGCGCCCTGGCGACAACCTTTACTCGTCGTCACGCCTGGCGCTGAACCCGGACGACGGCACCATCAAGTGGCACTTCCAGAGCACGCCCCACGACGGCTGGGACTACGACGGCGTGAATGAACTGGTGTCGTTCAACTACAGCGAAGGCGGCAAAGAAATCAAAGCCGCCGCGACTGCGGACCGTAACGGCTTCTTCTATGTGCTGGACCGCACCAACGGCAAATTCATTCGCGGCTTCCCCTTCGTCGACAAGATCACCTGGGCCACTGGCCTCGATAAACAAGGCCGGCCGATCTACAACGAAGCCAGCCGTCCGGGCGCACCGGGCACCGAAGCCAAGGGCAGTTCGGTGTTCGTCGCCCCGGCGTTCCTCGGCGCGAAAAACTGGATGCCGATGGCCTACAACAAGGACACCGGGTTGTTCTACGTACCGTCCAACGAGTGGGGCATGGACATCTGGAACGAAGGCATCGCCTACAAGAAAGGCGCGGCGTTCCTCGGTGCCGGTTTCACCATCAAGCCCTTGAACGAAGACTACATCGGCGTATTGCGCGCCATCGACCCGAAAACCGGCAAGGAAGTCTGGCGTCACAAGAACTTCGCGCCGCTGTGGGGCGGGGTGCTGACCACTAAAGGCAACCTGGTGTTCACCGGCACGCCGGAAGGTTTCCTGCAGGCGTTCAATGCCAAGACCGGCGAGAAAGTCTGGGAATTCCAGACTGGCTCCGGCGTACTCGGCTCGCCCGTGACCTGGGAAATGGACGGCGAGCAGTACGTCTCGGTGCTGTCCGGTTGGGGCGGTGCTGTTCCGCTGTGGGGCGGTGAAGTGGCCAAGCGCGTGAAGGACTTCAACCAGGGCGGCATGCTCTGGACCTTCAAGTTGCCGAAAGACCTGGTGGCCAAGCACTAACTCCAACCGTAAAACCTGTGGGAGCGAGCCTGCTCGCGATAGCGGTGTGTCAGTCATAGCAATTCTGGCTGAACAGACGCCATCGCCGGCAAGCCGGTCTCACTCCTACAGGGGAATGCGTGAAACCTACTACCAAATAACGAGAGCCCCCCCTGCCAACGGCGCATTCGTCTGGCACGCGGGGCTCTCTACTATCGGTTCATCGCCTGTTTGCCCGACAGGCATCGACCCAGACAGAGGCCCATCATGATCTACGCACAACCCGGAACACCCGGCGCCGTCGTTTCCTTCAAACCGCGCTACGGCAACTTCATCGGCGGCGAGTTCGTCGCACCGGTCAATGGCGAGTACTTCACCAACACCTCGCCGGTAACCGGTGAAGTGATCGCCGAGTTCCCGCGCTCCAGCGCCGCCGACATCGAAAGGGCGCTCGACGCCGCCCACGCCGCTGCCGATGCCTGGGGCAAAACCTCGGCGCAGGACCGCTCGCTGGTGCTGCTGAAAATCGCCGATCGCATCGAACAAAACCTCGAAATCCTTGCCGTCACCGAAACCTGGGACAACGGTAAGGCCGTGCGCGAAACCCTCAACGCCGACGTACCGCTGGCCGCCGACCACTTCCGTTACTTCGCCGGTTGCATCCGTGCACAGGAAGGCGGCGCCGCCGAAATCAACGAGCTGACCACCGCCTATCATTTTCACGAGCCATTGGGCGTGGTCGGGCAGATCATCCCGTGGAACTTCCCGCTGCTGATGGCCGCGTGGAAACTCGCCCCGGCCCTGGCGGCCGGCAACTGCATCGTGCTCAAGCCTGCCGAGCAGACACCGCTGTCGATCATGGTCTTCGCCGAACTGATCGCCGACTTGCTGCCGGCCGGCGTGCTCAACATCGTGCAAGGATTCGGTCGCGAAGCCGGTGAGGCACTGGCCACCAGCAAACGTATCGCCAAGATTGCCTTCACCGGCTCCACTCCGGTGGGCGCGCACATCATGCATTGCGCCGCCGAGAACATTATTCCGAGCACCGTCGAACTGGGCGGCAAGTCGCCGAACATATTCTTCGAAGACATCATGAACGCCGAGCCACAGTTCATCGAGAAAGCCGCCGAAGGCCTGGTGCTCGCCTTCTTCAACCAGGGCGAAGTCTGCACCTGCCCGTCGCGGGCACTGGTGCAGGAATCGATCTACGAACCGTTCATGGCCGAGGTGATGAAGAAGATCGTCAAGATCAAGCGCGGCAACCCGCTGGACACCGACACCATGGTCGGCGCACAGGCGTCCGAGCAGCAATACGACAAGATTCTCTCGTACCTGAAAATTGCCCAGGAGGAGGGCGCCGAGCTGCTCACCGGCGGCGCGGCGGAGCGTCTTGAAGGTGACTTGTCGAGCGGCTATTACATCCAGCCGACCTTGCTCAAGGGCCACAACAAGATGCGCGTGTTCCAGGAAGAAATCTTCGGCCCGGTGGTGGGCATCACCACGTTCAAGGACGAAGCCGAAGCCCTGGCGATTGCCAACGACAGCGAGTTCGGCCTCGGTGCCGGCCTGTGGACCCGCGACATCAACCGCGCGTACCGCATGGGCCGGGCGATCAAGGCCGGTCGCGTCTGGACCAACTGCTACCACCTGTACCCGGCGCATGCCGCGTTCGGTGGCTACAAGAAGTCCGGTGTCGGCCGTGAGAACCACAAGATGATGCTCGACCATTATCAGCAGACCAAAAACCTGCTGGTGAGCTACGACATCAATCCGCTGGGGTTCTTCTAACCCCCGCAAAATCACCACTATCCTCCTGTGGGAGCGAGCCTGCTCGCGATGGCGGCGTGACAGTCAACATCAATGTTGAATGTAATGGCCTCATCGCGAGCAGGCTCGCTCCCACATTGGATTTTTGTGTGCCTGACGACCGCGCCATACCCCCTACCAACGCACCCCACAACCTCCTTCGAAAGTAGCATTCGGGCGCCTGCCGCCCCGTGCATTAATGGTTCTACCGGAATCGTCCGGCACAAGAAGAGGAATGACCCATGTGGACTAAACCCGCGTTTACCGATCTGCGCATTGGCTTCGAAGTGACGATGTATTTCGCCAACCGCTGATCGTCCACCCGGCCAGCCGCTGCGTTGGCCGGGCCTGCCTTCTGGAGCATCGCCCATGCACATTCGCGTTCTCGGTTCCGCCGCTGGCGGTGGTTTTCCGCAGTGGAACTGCAACTGTCGCCAGTGCGCCGGTATGCGCAATGGCAGCCTGCGCGCGCTACGTCGCACGCAATCCTCCATTGCCCTGAGCGACAACGGTGTGGACTGGGTGCTGTGCAATGCCTCCCCGGATATCCGCGCGCAACTCGAGAGTTTCGCGCCGCTGCAACCGGCACGTCGCTTGCGCGACACGGCCATTGCCGGCGTGGTCCTGATGGACAGCCAGATCGACCATTGCACCGGCCTGTTGAGCCTGCGCGAAGGCTGCCCGCATTCGGTGTGGTGCACCGAGCGGGTTCATGAAGACCTGAGCAGCGGCTTTCCATTGTTCACCATGCTCAAGCACTGGAACGGCGGTTTGCAGTGGCAACCGATCGGACTCGATCGCCAGCCGTTCAGCATCGCGGCCTGCGAACAGTTGCAGTTTCGGGCCATTCCACTGGTCAGCAATGCACCGCCGTATTCACCGAACCGGGGTAACCCACAGCCAGGCGACACCATTGGCCTGTTTATCGAAGACCGGCGCACGGGCGCTTCGTTGTTCTATGCGCCGGGCCTCGGGCAAATCGATGACGAGGTGTTGAGCTGGATGCAGCGTGCCGATTGCCTGTTGCTGGATGGCACGTTGTGGCGCGATGACGAAATGCGCGTCTGTGAAGTCGGCCAAAGCCTGGGCAGCGAGATGGGGCATCTGCCGCAGAGTGGGGCGGGCGGCATGTTGGAGGTGTTGGAGGGTTTTACTCGTCAGCGCAAGGTGCTGATCCACATTAACAACACCAACCCGATCCTCGACGAAGACTCGGCTGAGCGGGCGTTGCTGGAGCGGCGCGGGATCGAGGTGGCTTATGACGGCATGGGCATTGTGCTGTAGCGGATGACGCCTTCGCGGGCAAGCCTCGCTCCTACAGGTACAGCGTGGTCCTTGTAGGAGCGAGGCTTGCCCGCGAAGGCGCCAGACCAGACACCGCAAATCCTCCAGGAGACCTGCAATGACTGATACAGCGATGAACCCCACCGAATTCGAACAGGCCCTGCGCGCCAAAGGCGCGTACTACCACATCCATCACCCGTTCCACCAAGCCATGTACGCCGGTCGCGCCAGTCGCGAGCAGATTCAAGGCTGGGTCGCCAACCGCTTCTACTACCAGATCAACATACCGCTCAAGGACGCCGCCATCCTCGCCAACTGCCCGGACCGCGACGTGCGCCGCGAATGGCTGCAACGGATTCTCGACCATGACGGCGTGCCTGGCAGCGAAGGCGGTATCGAAGCCTGGTTGCGCCTCGGTGAAGCGGTGGGCCTGGATCGTGAGCAGATTCTGTCCCAGGAACTGGTATTGCCCGGCGTACGTTTCGCCGTGGACGCCTACGTCAATTTCGCCCGGCGCGCCTGCTGGCAGGAAGCGGCCAGCAGCTCGCTGACCGAACTGTTCGCCCCGCAGATCCACCAGTCGCGGCTCGACGCCTGGCCAGCGCATTACCCGTGGATCGACGCCGCCGGTTACGACTATTTCCGCACACGCCTGAGTCAGGCGCGGCGCGATGTCGAGCACGGTTTGCGCATTACCCTGGCGCACTACGTCACCGTCGAAGCCCAGCAGCGCATGCTGGAAATCCTCCAGTTCAAGCTCGACGTGCTGTGGAGCATGCTCGACGCCATGAGCATGGCCTACGAGCTGGAACGCCCGCCGTATCACACGGTGACCACCGAACGCGTCTGGCATCGGGGGATCGCCTTGTGAGCCCGATCAATCGTGCGCAGTCACCGGCATTGCGCCGGGGGTTTCGGCTGCAGTGGGAACCTCGTCAGGACTGCCATGTGCTGCTGTACCCCGAAGGCATGATCAAACTCAACGCCAGTGCCGGGCAGATTCTCGACCTGCTGGACGGTCAACGCAGTGTGGCGGCGATCATCGATTTGCTCTCCGCGAGTTTTCCCGGTGTGCCGGGGATCGACGAGGATGTGCTGGCGTTTCTGGAGGTGGCCCATGCTCAATTCTGGATCGAATGATGCGCCGCCGGGGCCACCGCTGTGGCTGCTGGCGGAGCTGACTTATCGCTGCCCGTTGCAATGCCCGTATTGCTCCAATCCACTGGATTTCGCCCAACAAGGCGCAGAGCTGAGCACTGACGAATGGATTCGCGTGTTTCGCGAGGCGCGTGCGATGGGCGCTGCGCAACTGGGGTTTTCCGGTGGTGAGCCGTTGGTGCGCCAGGACCTGGCGGAGTTGATAAAAGCCGCACGGGACATGGGTTACTACACCAACCTGATCACCTCGGGCATCGGCCTGACCGAGCAGAAAGTCCATGATTTCAAGGTCGCCGGACTCGACCATATCCAGATCAGCTTCCAGGCGGCCGACGAAGCGGTCAACAACATGCTCGCCGGCTCGCGCAAGGCGTTCGCGCAGAAACTCGCCATGGCCCGCGCGGTGAAAGCCCAGGGTTATCCGATGGTGCTGAACTTCGTCACCCATCGGCACAACATCGATCGCATCGACCGCATCATCGACTTGTGCCTGGAGCTGGAAGCGGATTTTGTCGAGCTGGCCACGTGTCAGTTTTATGGGTGGGCCGAGCTCAATCGCGTGGGCCTGTTGCCGACCCGCGAGCAATTGCAGCGCGCCGAACGCATCACCAATGAATACCGCGAACGGCTTGAGGCGCAGGGGCATCCGTGCAAGTTGATCTTCGTCACCCCGGATTACTACGAAGAACGCCCCAAGACCTGCATGAACGGCTGGGCCAATCTGTTTCTCGACATCACCCCGGACGGCACGGCGTTGCCCTGTCATAGCGCCCGGCAATTGCCGGTGACATTCCCCAATGTGCGCGAACACAGCATCGAGCACATCTGGAACGACTCCTTCGGTTTCAACCGCTTCCGTGGCGACGACTGGATGAAGGAGCCGTGCCGCTCCTGCGATGAAAAACACAAGGACCTGGGTGGCTGCCGCTGCCAGGCGTTCATGCTGACCGGCGATGCCGCCAATGCCGACCCGGTGTGCAGCAAGTCACCGCACCATGGCGTGATCCTCAAGGCTCGCGAGGAGGCCGAAGCGCCGGGGCAGGGCATGGAACACCTGACCTTGCGCAATGAGAAGGCCTCCCGCTTGATCTACCGCGGATGAATCAAGTAACACTCCCCCCTGTAGGAGCCAGCTTGCTGGCGATGAGGCCCGCGAGCCATACATCGCCAGTACGGCCGCCATCACCGGCAAGCCGGCTCCTACAGGGAATCTGACTACCCATTGGTCTGATTGCATTCACAGCCGGATGGGTTAGTGTGGTTCTTACCTTCCAAAACAATAAAAACAGGCTTTCCAATGAGCCAGAGTCTCAGCCAGCTGCGTAAATTCGTTTCGCCTGAAATCATCTTCGGTGCCGGTTGCCGGCACAACGTCGGCAACTATGCCAAGACCTTTGGCGCGCGCAAGGTCCTGGTGGTCAGCGATCCCGGCGTCATTGCCGCCGGTTGGGTTGCCGATGTCGAGGCCAGCCTGCAGGCCCAGGGCATCGATTACTTTTTGTATAGCGACGTTTCGCCCAACCCGCGTGTCGAGGAAGTCATGCTCGGTGCCGAGTTGTACCGGGAAAACCATTGCGACGTGATCGTCGCCGTCGGTGGCGGCAGCCCGATGGACTGCGGCAAGGGCATCGGCATTGTCGTCGCTCACGGGCGCAGCATCCTCGAGTTCGAAGGGGTGGACACCATCAGCGTGCCCAGCCCGCCACTGATCCTGATCCCGACCACCGCCGGCACCTCGGCGGACGTCTCGCAATTCGTGATCATCTCCAACCAGCAAGAGCGCATGAAATTCTCCATCGTCAGTAAAGCGGTGGTGCCGGACGTGTCTCTGATCGACCCGGAAACCACCCTGAGCATGGACCCGTTCCTGTCGGCCTGTACCGGCATCGACGCGTTGGTGCATGCCATCGAAGCCTTCGTTTCTACGGGCCACGGGCCACTGACCGACCCCCACGCGCTGGAAGCCATGCGCCTGATCAACGGCAACCTGGTGCAGATGATCGCCAACCCGACGGACATCGCCCTGCGCGAGAAAATCATGCTCGGCAGCATGCAGGCCGGGCTGGCGTTCTCCAACGCGATCCTCGGCGCGGTGCACGCCATGTCTCACAGCCTCGGTGGCTTCCTCGATTTGCCCCATGGCCTGTGCAACGCGGTGTTGGTGGAGCACGTGGTGGCCTTCAATTACAGCTCGGCGCCGGAACGCTTCAAGGTGATTGCCGAGACGTTCGGCATCGATTGCCGTGGCCTCAATCACCGGCAAATTTGCGGGCGGCTGGTTGAACATCTGATCGCGTTGAAACACGCCATCGGCTTCCACGAAACCCTCGGCTTGCACGGCGTCAGCACGGCGGACATCCCGTTCCTGTCGCAACATGCCATGCACGACCCGTGCATCCTGACCAACCCGCGTGAATCCAGTCAGCGTGATGTCGAGGTCGTCTATGGCGAAGCCCTCTGACGAGCAACAGGCGGCGCTGGCCGGCTTGCTCGGATTGGGCAGCCATTCGGCGCGCAAGAGCCATTACCCTGAACTGGCCGCCCGCCTGGAAGACCTGGAAACCGAGCGCAATCGCTACAAGTGGTTGTTCGAGCACGCGGTCTACGGGATTTTCCAGGCCAGCCTCGACGGCGGCATGCGGGCCGCCAACACGGCGCTGGCACGCATGCTCGGCTATCAGGACCCGCAAGACGTGATGTTTTCCAAGGCAGACCTGGCCAGCCAGCTGTTCGTCGGCGGTGAGCAGGAGCTGGAAAACATCGGCGAGATCCTTCGGCATCAAGGCAGCCTGCACGGCTACGAAACCCAGTTGCGCCGCCAGGACGGCAGCAGCGTCGATGTGCTGATGAACCTGTTGCTCAGGCCCGATAAGGAACAACTGGTGGAGGGGTTTGTCGCTGACATCACCGAACGCAAACAGGCCCAGCAACGGTTGCAACAACTCAATGACGAACTGGAGCAACGCGTCACCGCGCGCACCGACGAATTGCTTGAAGCCAACCGCAACCTGCAGCAACAGATCACCCAGCGTAAACAGATCGCCGAAGCCTTGCGCGATGCCCGTGATGCCGCCGAGGCCGCCAATCGCAGCAAGGATAAATACCTCGCCGCCGCCAGTCATGACCTGCTGCAACCGCTCAACGCCGCGCGTTTGCTGATTTCGACCTTGCGTGAGCGCAAACTGCCGGACGTCGAGCAGGTACTGGTCGAACGCACGCATCAGGCCCTGGAAGGGGCGGAAGATTTACTCACCGATTTGCTGGACATCTCCCGGCTCGATCAAGCGGCGGTCAAACCGGATGTCGCGTTGTACCGCCTCGATGAATTGCTCGGGCCGTTGGTGTCGGAATTCCAGTCAGTGGCCGACGCGGCCGGGCTGCGCTTGCGCGTGCACATGGGCGATTACGCCATTCGCACCGACCTGCGCCTGATGACGCGCATCCTGCGCAATTTCCTCAGCAACGCCTGTCGCTATACCGACCAGGGCAGCATCCTGCTCGGCGCCCGGCGTCGCGGTGACAGGCTGCGTCTGGAAGTCTGGGACACCGGGCGCGGGATCCCGGCGGATCGCCTCGACTCGATCTTCCTTGAGTTCAATCAACTGGACGTCGGCCGTGCCGCCGACCGCAAAGGTGTGGGGCTGGGGTTGGCGATCGTCGAGCGCATCGCCAAGATTCTCGACTACCGGGTCCAGGTGCATTCGCTGCCGGGACACGGCTCGATGTTCAGCATTGAGGTGCCGATTTCCCGTGAGGTTCCGTTACCCATCAGCCTCGCGGCGCCCCAGCCGGGCACGGGCAATCCGCTGCCGGGCCGGCGTTTGCTGGTGCTGGACAACGAGGTCAGCATTCTGCAAAGCATGAGCGCGCTGCTGGGGCAATGGGGCTGCGAAGTGGTCACCGCCACCGACGAGGCCTCGGCGCTGGCCGCGTTGCAGGGCCACGCGCCGGAGCTGATTCTGGCGGATTACCACCTCGATCATGGGGTGGTGGGGTGTGAGGTGGTCCGGCATTTGCGCGAGCATTTCAGCCAGACGATTCCGGCGGTGATCATCACCGCCGACCGCACCGATCAGTGCCGCCGCTCCTTGCAGCGACTGGATGCGCCGTTGCTGAACAAACCGGTGAAACCCGGCAAGTTGCGTGCGGTGCTGAGTCAGCTGTTGGGGTAGGCGCGGTATTGCAGGCTGAAACCCAGCTCGGCGGATTGACCTTGTTCCAGCAGCACCAGTCCCGGCCGACCGGGCAAGTGGTGCGCATTGACTGGATGGCTCACCGGTTCGATGCAGAAAAAACCCAGGTCCACCGGGCAGTACAGCAGGAAGTAATCGCTGCCGCTGGCCTGGCATTCCAGTTCATAACCGAGGTCGGGTTGCTGGATCAGGCAATGGCCATCCCATTGGCAGAAACCGTTGTCGACCAGCGTGTCGGGCAGGGCCTTGAGCTGGCGAAAATCCCACTCGGCAGGCAAAGGACCGAGTCGGGTCGGCAGTTTCGAGGCGTCGCACCACCACACCTGCTCAGCCTTGGCCTGTAACCGAGTGCCGGCGGTACGCGGCAGGTACGGGTGCAGCCCCAAACCATGCCACGCTGCGCGCTCGGCCAGATGCGTGACGTGCAACCCGATGCTCAGTTTGCCCTGGCTCAAATGAAAACGCTGCCGGGCGCGATAGGCGAACGGCCTGATGCTGTCGAGTTGCAGGACGACTTCATCACGGGTCTGCGAAACCACCTGCCACGGTTGTTGCCAGGCGCTGCCGTGAATCGGCAGGGGATCGGTGAGGCTGTTGGGCTCAAGCGCGAGCCAGCCGTCCGGGCGATCGAAACCACCGTCGGAAATGCGGTTGGACCATGGCACCAGCGGAAAACAGCCGAGCTTGCCCGGCAGACCGGTGTTCAGCGCGTGCGCGTCACTGTGGCGCAACAGCGGCTGGCCCGAACTGTTCACGGTCCAGTTGACTATGCTGCCACCGGTTTCGGGGGCGAGGGTGAGGTGGGTGAATTCGTCTTCGAGTTCGAGCAGTGTTGGCGTCATGGTGACCTGCGAAATCTATGAATGCGTGGACTATCCGTAGGAGCCAGGCTTGTCGGCGAAGGCGTCCTTGAGATCGCCTTCGCCGGCAAGCCTGGCTCCTACAGGTACAGCGTTGTCTGGCGAATTCGATCAGTGGCTGAAAAGGGGTTCCGGCAAACCTTTGACGCCCGGATCAAGGGCGAACACACCGCCCGCCAGTGACTGTTCGTCATGGTCGTCGCCGGGGCGGATCGAAGTCACGAACAGGGTGTCCAGTCGACTGCCACCAAAGGCGCACATGGTCGGCTTTTTCACCGGTACGGTGAGGGAGCGGTCCAGGCGTCCGTCGGGGGTGAAACGGTGAATCAGCCCGGCATCGTTGGCGCAAATCCAATAGCAGCCTTCGGCATCCACGGCAGCGCCATCGGGGCGACCGCAGAAGTGATTCATGTCGACGAACAGCCGACGGTTTGTCGGTGTGCCGCTGTCAATGTCGTAATCGAAGGCCCAGATTTGCTGGGCCAGGGGATGCGAGTCAGACAGGTACATCGTGCGCCCGTCCGGGCTGAAGCCCAGGCCGTTGGGGACGATGAATCCTGACAGTAGCGCGTCGAGCGGCCCGCGCTGCCCGTCGGTGTAGCGATACAGCGCACCGTCGGCCGCGTTGGCGCCCATGTTCAACACCATGCTGCCGGCCCAGAAACGCCCCTGACGGTCGCAGCGACCATCGTTGAGGCGCATGTCGGTGCGCGGGTGATCGACGTGGGCCAGCAACTCACTGTCGAGGCTGCCGTCATTGTGCGGCTGGAGGCGGAAGAATCCGCTTTCCATCCCGCCGACCCAGCTGCCATCGCGGTGACGCGCGATGCAGGCGAGCATCTCCGGCGCCGTCCAGGCCTCGACATGCCCGGTTTCGGCGCTCCAGCGTTGCAGGCCCCCGGCGGGAATATCGACCCAGTACAGGGCGTTTTCTTCCGGGACCCAGACCGGGCTTTCACCGACCGTGTTGCGGGCATCGACAATCAATTCGGCTTGCATGGCAACTCATTCCCTGGGTTTTTGTTGTGGGGATCAAGTGAACAGCGCTGACTCAATCGCCGAACGGACCGGACGCGACAAACGCGCCACCCTGGTAAACCATCGCCGGGTCATCAGCGGCCGGCATCGGCTGGGCGTCGATTTTTGCACGGAACACTTCAGAGGTGTCCTGCGGTGCATAACCCAGCGCGGTGGCGTAGCGGTTGTCCCACCAGAGATTTTTGTTGTCGGAAGCGCCATAGACCACGGTGTGGCCGACGTTCGGCGCGTACAGGGAACGTTCGATCAGTTGGGTCAGGTCGCCGAAGCTCAGCCAGGTGCTCATCATTCGGCGGTTTAGCGGTTCCGGGAACGAGGAGCCGATACGGATGCTGACGGTCTCGATGCCGTAGCGATCGAAGTAGAAGCTGGCCATGTCTTCGCCATAGGACTTGGACAAACCGTAGTAGCTGTCCGGGCGGCGAGGGGATCGGCCGTCAATCACTTCATCCTGTTTGTAGAAACCGATGACGTGGTTGGAACTGGCGAAAATCACCCGCTTGACGCCATGACGGCGCGCCGCTTCGTAGATGTGGAACACACCGCAGATGTTGGCGCCGAGGATGTCTTCGAACGAATGCTCTGTCGACACGCCGCCGAAGTGCAGGATCGCGTCCACGCCTTCGACCAGGTGATGCACGGCTTGCTTGTCCGCGAGGTCGCAGGTCACGACTTCTTCGCGGTCATCAATGGCGGGGGCGATGTCGGCGATGTCCGACAGGCGAATGACCTTGGCGTAAGGGCGCAGGCGTTCGCGCAGCACTTTACCGAGGCCACCGGCGGCACCGGTCAGCAGCAGGCGATTGAAAGGGGCTTGGGAAGTGGTGGTCATGGAAGTTCCTGGGCGCGAAATTATTGTTGTTGAGTTCGTTGTAGGTTGTCGTACGACTGTGCCGAAGTATCGTTAGGGTTTCCGGGTCTTGTCAACGCAACTTTGGTCAAAAAAGACGGAGGGTTACCTGGCAAGAACGCTATCCCTTGTAGGAGCCGGCTTGCTGGCGATGGACGTTAACGATCACGCGTAATAACTGGATATACGCGTCGCCCTTGAGTTCATCGCCAGCAAGCCGGCTCCTACAGGTTTTGGATCAGCCGGGCAGCGTATTACAACAACGAAATCGGGTAGTTGATGATAATGCGGTTTTCATCGAACTCGTTGTTGCTGAAGTCTTTGCGAATGCTCGCGTTGCGCCATTTGACGTTGAGGTTCTTCAGCACGCCGCTCTGTATGGTGTAGGCCAGTTCCGATTCGCGGCCCCATTCCTTGCCGTCGGTGATAGCGCCGGTGTGCACGTTATCGCCGCTGATGTAGCGGTTCATCATCGTCAGGCCGGGAATGCCCAGGGCGACGAAGTTGTAGTCATGACGCAGTTGCCAGGATTTTTCCCTGGCGTTGTCGTAGCTGGAGTTGTAGCTGTCATTGGCCAGGGTGCCGCCACTGGTGCCGTTGACGCGCATCCAGGCATTGTCGCCGGTGAGCTTTTGCAGGCCGACGTAAAAGGTGTTGCCGCCGTATTTGGCAGACAGCATGGCGAACGTGGTTTTGTTGTCCAGGTCACCGGCCAGGGCACTGCCATCTTCCTTGCCGTTGAAGAAGCCGAGGTTGGCGCCGAGGGTCCAGTCGCCGATGGGTTGGCTGTGGCTCAGGTTGAAATACTGCTGCTGATAAATGTCGCTGAGTTCCGCGTACCACACGCCGACCTGCGTGCGCTTCTCGTTGAACAGGTATTCACCACCACCGAAGTTGAAACGGTCCGAGGTGAACGCCGCTTTGCCGTTCATGGACATGTCTTCCATGCTCGCATCGTTGCGCGGGCTGTTCTGGCGGAACTGGCCGCCGTAGAGCGTCAGGCCGCTGATCTCGGTAGAGGTCACCTGGCCACCGCGGAAGGTTTGCGGCAGGGAGCGGCCGTCATCCGAACGCAGGATCGGCAGTATCGGCATCCATTCGCCGACCTTCAATTCGGTTTTCGAGATTTTGCCTTTGAGCGCCACTCCCATCCGGCCGAAGTTGTCGGCAGGGCGACCGTCATCGTGGATCGGCAGCAGTTGTGTACCGCCGGTGCCTTTGCCGCCATCGAGCTTTTGCGAGTACAGGCCCAGCACATCCACACCAAAACCGACCGGGCCTGGGGTGAATCCTGACTTGGCGTCGAGGATAAAGTTTTGCGTCCACTCTTCAGCCTTGCCTTGTGGGTAGGTCGGGTTGGTGAAGTTGCGGTTGATGTAGAAGTTGCGCAGGTTCAGCGTGGCCTTGGCGTCATCGACGAAACCTTCGGCGTGGCCGATCACAGGCATGGCGAGTACGGCCAGGCTGCTGCAACCGATCAGGCTCAGGGTATGCCGGCGTGCGAAGACAGGGCGAGAAGTGCGGATGGAGGAATTGCGGGCGAGTTTGCTCACTGTGACGTTCCCTGGGTATTTGTTGTTTTTATTTTTGTCATACGTCGTCGTACAACATCGGGGCGATTATTTGCGAGTGTTTCAGGGTATGTCAATCAGAAGTTATACGATGACTCGAATGGCCCCACACGATCCTTGTAGGAGCCGGCTTGCTGGCGATGGCGATCTCAAGTACGCCATCGCCGGCAAGCCGGCTCCTACAGGGGACGTGTTTTATCCGGTAATCATCGGGGGCATGGTGCCCAGGAGGGAGACTGCCGCCACCGCGCCAATGCCCAGCAGCCACTCCATAATCACGCTGGTTTTGAGCGTCGCCATGCGCTGCTCGCAATCCTTGATCCGCTGCCGATTGAACAGCGCCAACCCCAGCATTGCACTCACCAGCAGCACCTTGATCAGCAGAATCAACGCAAACCCGGACAGCAACGGGGTCGGCCAGAACTGCCCGGTCAACACCCGCACATTGATCAGCCCGGTAATCACCAATCCCGCCACCAGCGCATAACCGACGCCGCTGAAGCGTTGCAGTATTTCGCGGACAGCATGGCCAGCCGGTTGCCGCAGGATCATCACCAGCAGCAACAAGCCACCGAGCCAGGCGCCGACGCAGGTCAGGTGAATGATTTGATTGAGGATCAGCAACTGCCCGCTGAGGCCATCGAGCATCGCGCCGTGACCGACCGGCGCCAACGTCGCCAGCAGCAAGCCGCCGAGGACCAGGCGCAAGGGCTGGCTGGCGTGAAGCGGGGTCAGCAGTACAACCATCAGCAAACCATTGAGCAGCAGATGCCAGCGCCAGACCTGGCCGAAAAACGTATTGCCCAGCACCAGGCGCAAGGTCGACGGATCGAACGCTGCCTCCCACGCACCGGCCATGCTGACGGTGATCAGCAGCAGCCAGGCGATGCCGCTGACCAATGCGACCGAGGCGAGCCAGCGGCTGACTCGCGCCAGCGTTTTGTCCAGCAACGCCTCATGACCCAACAGCAGCGGCCTGAATACCCAGACCCCGAACAGCATCAGCACCACGGTGAAATGCAGGAAGCGGCACAGCACCATCGCGCTCGTCATGAATTACTGGCCAACCTTGAAGCTGTAGGCGCCTTCGCTTTTGTGGGTATCGACCGACACCGCATGCCATTCGACTTTGTAGGCGCCCGCCGCCAGTGGCGCAGCCGGGGTCACGACCAGGGTCTTTTTATCGCTGCCTTCGGTGGCCAGGCCTTTCACCGCAACGTTGGCGCCGTCCTTGCTGATCGTGACTTTGGTGAATGCCGCTTCGACACCTTCGGAGAACACCAGGCGCAAATCCGACGGTGCACTGACGGTGCTGTCGGCAGCCGGCGTCTGGCTTTTCAGATGGGCATGGGCAAACACCGACGAAGCGGCGAGCAGTGAGCCGAGCAGGGCGGCGGCGGTCAGGGTTTTCTTGAAAAGCATCGTGGATACCTCAGAGGCAGGTTCGAAGAAGGGCGACAGTTTAACTGCGAGCGTGAGCGGGCGGGTGTACGAAGTTTCGTTTTCCGCTGTCGCCGCGATGTAGGGCGGATGCTAGTCTTGAGCAACGCTGTTGTCAGGGAGCCCTCATGGGCAATCACAAGATCGAGATTCGCCGCAGTAACGTCGAAAAAATTCTGCTCGGGGCCGAAAAGGTCTTCGCCGAAAAAGGTTTCGGCGGCACTGCCATGGCGGACATCGCCGCCGAAGTGCAACTGCCGCGCTCCAATCTGCATTACTACTTCAGCACCAAGACCGAGCTCTACAGTGCCGTGCTGTTCGATTTGCTTGAAGTGTGGAAGCAGGATGCGCTGTGCTTCGAGATGTTCGATGACCCGCGCGTGGTGCTCAGCAGTTACATCCGCGCCAAGATGAACCACTCGCGCAGCCGGCCTTACGGCTCGAAAGTCTGGGCCAACGAAATCATCCACGGCGCGCCGACGCTGGGTGAGAAACTCGACGCCAGCCTGTACGACTGGGCCAAGATGAAAGAAGCGAAAATTCGCCAGTGGGTGGACGACAAACGCATCCTGCCGGTGGAGCCTTCCAGCCTGCTGTACATGATCTGGGCGTCGACTCAGCATTACGCCGACTTTGATCATCAGGTGAATATTCTGAACGATCACCAGCCGCTGTCGGACATGCAGTTCGAGCGGGCGGTGCAGACGGTGACGAGCGTGATATTGCGGGGGATCGGGTTGGAGCCCTGATATCTCGGGTGTTGCTGATGGCCTCTTCGCGGGCAAGCCTCGCTCCTACAGGTACCGCGCTGTACCTGTAGGAGCGAGGCTTGCCCGCGAAGGCGTCAGACCAGACAGCGCATCATTTAAACGGCGACATGGTACGGATTCCTCGGATCATGATTCCAATCCAGAAACGGCTTGCCGTTCTCCATCGGCACCATCTCGATGCAGTCCTGCACCGGGCAAGTGATCTGGCACAAATTGCAGCCCACACACTCGTCATCGATCACTTGATATTTGTGCGTCCCATCCGCCTGCCTGAGGCTGGCCACCGCCTGGTGCGAGGTGTCTTCGCAAGCGATATGGCAACGACCGCAACCGATACACGCCTCCTGGTCAATCTTCGCGATCACCTGATAGTTGATGTCCAGGTACTTCCAGTCCGTGGTATTGCCCACCGCGCGTCCGGAAAATTCCGACACGCTGGCGTAACCCTGACTGTCCATCCAGCGTGACAAACCGTCCTTCATGTCCTCGACAATCCGGAAACCATGCAGCATCGCCGCCGTGCACACCTGTACCGAGCCGCTGCCCAGCGCGATGAATTCCGCCGCGTCGCGCCAGTTGCCGATGCCGCCAATACCGGAGATCGGCAAGCCTTGAGTCTGCGGGTCGCGTGCAATTTCGGCGACCATGTTCAACGCAATCGGCTTCACCGCCGAGCCGCAATAACCGCCGTGAGTGCTTTGGCTGCCGACGATGGGGTTGGCGACCATGCGTTCCAGGTTAACGCTGGTGATCGAGTTGATCGTGTTGATCAGCGACACCGCATCGGCGCCACCGCGATGGGCCGCGCGGGCGGCGACGCGGATGTCGGTGATGTTCGGCGTGAGCTTGACGATTACCGGCAGCGAGCAATACGTCTTGCACCAGCGGGTGACCTGCTCGACATACTCCGGCACCTGACCGACGGCCGCGCCCATGCCCCGTTCCGGCATGCCGTGAGGGCAGCCGAAGTTCAGCTCGATGCCGTCGGCGCCGGTGGCTTCCACCAGCGGCAGGATGTGTTTCCAGGATTCTTCGACGCAGGGCACCATCAGCGACACGATCAAGGCGCGGTCCGGCCAATCCTTTTTCACCTGGGTGATTTCCCGCAGGTTGATCTCCAGCGAGCGGTCGGTGATCAGCTCGATGTTATTGAAGCCCAGCACTTCACGGTTGGCGCCGAAATGCGCCGAGTAGCGCGACGACACGTTGACCGCCGCCGGGTCTTCACCCAGGGTTTTCCAGACCACGCCACCCCAGCCGGCCTCAAAGGCGCGGACCACGTTGTAGGCCTTGTCAGTCGGCGGCGCAGAGGCCAGCCAGAATGGGTTGGGGGATTTGATGCCGGCGAAGACAATCGAAAGATCGGCCATTTACGCAGCCTCCACGTTGAGCATCAATTGAGCGTTGATCGCCTCGGCAGCCAGCTTGCCGTGCTGCACGGCTTGCACGGTGAGGTCCTGATCGAGGCTGGTGCAGTCGCCGCCGGCATACACGCCGGGGATGCTGGTGCGCAGCTGTTCATCGACGGCAATCCGATCGCCCTGACGCTTGAGTTCACGGGCCAGCGGGTCGCTGAGGGCGCTTGAGTCAAAGGCCTGACCGATGGCTTTGAAGATCGCATCGGCGACCAGTTCGAAGGTTTCGCCGGTGGTTTGCAGGCGACCTTCCACCAACTGTGTGCGGGCGAAGCGCATGCCGCGCACGTGGCCTTGAGCATCGAGCAACACTTCTTCGGGTTGCGCCCACGTCAGCAAGCGCACCTGATTGGCTTTGGCGATGTCTTGTTCATGGTGGGTGGCGCCCATGTCCTCGACACCGCGGCGGTACACCAGATTCACGTCATGCGCGCCGAGGCGGGCCATTTGCACGGCCATGTCGATGGCGGTGTTGCCGGCGCCGAGGACGATGCAATGGTCGGCCAAAGGCAGTTGTGTCAGGTCATCGGCCTGGCGTAACTCGCGGATGTATTCGGTGGCGGCGAGCAGGCCGGGTGCGTCCTCGTGATTCAGTCCAAGCTGTTTGCTGGCATTGAGACCGAGGCCGAGGAACACCGCGTCGAATTGCTGATGCAGGTCGCTCAAGGTCAGGTTTTCACCGAGTTTCTGCCCGTGACGGATTTCGATGCCACCGATCTGCAACAGGAAATCGAGCTCCTTCTGTGCGTAATCGTCCACCAGTTTGTACTTGGCGATTCCGTATTCGTTGAGGCCACCAGCCTTTTCCCGTGCTTCGAAAATCACCACGTCATGCCCGTGCATGGCACTGCGATGAGCGCAGGACAAACCCGCCGGACCGGCCCCTACCACCGCGATGCGTTTGCCGGTTGCGGCGGCGCGCGGGAAAGGGTGTTCGCTAAAGTGCGCGTTGTCCACGGCGTAACGTTGCAAGAGGCCGATCAAGACGGGCGCGCATTCATGGTCGTTGTTGCGCACACACGCTTGCTGGCAGAGGATTTCGGTCGGACAGACCCGGGCGCAACTGCCGCCGAGGATGTTCGCCGAGAGGATTTTTTGCGCCGCGCCTTGCACGTTGTCCTGATGGATATTGCGGATGAACGAGGGAATGTCGATGTCGCTCGGACAGGCATTCACGCACGGCGCGTCGTAGCAATACAGGCAGCGCGAGGCTTCCAGGTGCGCCTGGCGATCGTTGAGCGGCGGCGCCAGATCGGTGAAGTGGCCGGCGAGGGCGGCCGCATTCTCAACGGGATGCGGGAGGTGGGTCAGGGTCTTGATCACGGTGTTGGCCTCACGGTTATTTGAGGTAACTGCCTCTGATGGGCATTGGTTTTTTGTCGCCTGGGCCGACGCCATCGCCAGCAAGCTGGCTCCTACAGTTGAAATGCATTCCCCTGTAGGAGCTGGCTTGCCAGCGATAGGCCGAAGGCCGCTCTCAGCGTTTCACTGCTACAGGCTGATTCAACTCCGCCCGCTTGCTCAGCAAATCAAACACCGCCGGATACGCCGGCCGTTCGACATAGCGCCCGGCTCCACGCTCGGCGCGCAAATCACCGTCCGCCCAGACCACCCGGCCCTGGCTGATCGTATGGCTCGGCACACCGCGCACGGTCTTGCCTTCGAAGATGTTGAAGTCGACCTGCTGGTGATGAGTCTTCGCCGAAATCGTGCGCGTGCCTTCGGGATCCCACAGCACCAGATCCGCATCGGCACCCACGCGAATCGCACCTTTACGCGGGTAGAGGTTGAAGATCTTCGCGGTGTTGGTGGAGGTGAGCGCCACAAAGTGCTGCATCGAAAAACGCCCGGTGTTCACTCCTTCATCCCACAACACGGCCATGCGGTCTTCGATACCGGCAGTGCCATTCGGGATTTTGCTGAAGTCGTCTCGGCCTGCGGCTTTTTGCTCGGCGCAGAAACAGCAGTGGTCGGTGGCGGTGGTGTGCAGGTTGCCGGACTGCAAGCCATGCCAAAGCGCTTCCTGATGGCCGCGAGGACGGAAGGGCGGGCTCATCACATAACCGGCGGCGGTCTGCCAGTCCGGATGCTGGTAGACACTGTCATCCAGCAGCAAATGCCCGGCCAGCACTTCGCCGTAGACTGGCTGGCCCTTGCTGCGGGCGTAGGTGATTTCGTCGAGGGCCTCCTTGGTCGACACGTGAACCAGGTACAGCGGCGTGCCCAGGGTTTCGGCGATACGAATCGCCCGGCTCGCCGCTTCACCTTCGACTTGCGAAGGGCGCGACAGCGGATGCGCTTCAGGGCCGGTAATGCCTTGGGCCATCAACTTGCGTTGCAGGTGATAAACCAGTTCTCCGTTTTCCGCATGCACGGTCGGCACGGCGCCCAATTCCAGGCAGCGCTCGAAACTCGCTACGAGGGTGTCATCGGCCGCCATGATCGCGTTCTTGTAGGCCATGAAATGCTTGAAGCTGTTGACCCCGTGATGGCTGACCAGCTCGGCCATTTCCTCACGGACCTGCTCGCTCCACCAGGTGATCGCCACGTGGAAGCCATAGTCCGACGCTGATTTTTCCGCCCAGCCGCGCCACTGATGAAACGCTTCCATCAACGACTGCTGCGGGTTGGGAATCACGAAGTCGATGATCGACGTGGTGCCACCGGCAAGTCCCGCCGCCGTGCCACTGAAAAAGTCTTCACTGGCCACGGTGCCCATGAAGGGCAGTTGCATGTGCGTGTGCGGGTCGATGCCGCCGGGCATCAGGTATTGGCCGCTGCCGTCGAGCACTTCGGCACCCGCCGGAACATCAAGATTGTCACCGATGGCTTTGATCACGCCGTCGGCGCAATAGACGTCGGCGCGATAACTTTCATCATGGGTAATAACGGTGGCGCCACGGATCAACAGAGACATTCCGAGTTCCTCGCAGGCAATGACTGACTGGTGTCAGTTCTAACTGTTTTATAGGCAGCAGGCGTCAACGGTCATATTCCTGTCAACGCTGTCAGGATTAGAAGCTAGTATGAGTTCAAGGATTGAGCAAGAATATTTTTTATATGCATATAACAGTTTTAAGTTGTTGATTAATAATAACTAAATCGATTAATCACCAAAATGGTGAGGCCTCTCACCATTTTGACGCACTTGACAGGTTCCAAAAATAGACGAGATTTCTTATGTGAAATCAGCCGCTTGAGAATGGTCTATGGTTGATGCGCAACTTTGAAAAAAAGATCGACGCACCAGATTGAGTCCTGACGGTTCGGACAACTTGCCTGGCCTTTAGCCTGAGAGAACAGACACGTCGCCGAGTACTCACTGGAGATAGATATAAAACTGATCAACATCAGTTAGTTGCAAAGCTTTTATGGAACTGCCCGATGCGTATTCGGAGTGCCCGGCACGTTTATTGATGCCGCCAGCCCCCGATGAGCAAAAAATAATTCAAAGAACAGTGGAGCGGCCATGCAACAGATCAGATCGCAAGTGACCGAACGCGACGGCTTGTTCGAGCTCGAAGCCGGCAGCGATGTCCTCGACAGTCCCCGATACAACCACGACATGGCACCGACCAAGGTGCGCGAACGAACCTGGAACAAATGGCACATCACCGCGCTATGGGTCGGCATGGCGATCTGCGTGCCGACCTACACCCTCGGCGGTGTGCTGACCGCCTATTTCGGCCTGACGGTGGGCGAGGCGCTGGTGGCAATTCTGCTTGCCAACATCATTGTGTTGATCCCGCTGACCCTGAATGCTTTCCCCGGCACTAAATACGGCATTCCGTTTCCGGTGTTGTTGCGTTCGTCCTTCGGCATCCTCGGTTCCAATATTCCCTGCCTGATCCGTGCGCTGGTGGCGTGTGGCTGGTTCGGCATCCAGACGATGTTCGGCGGGCTGGCGATTCACCTGTTTCTGGGCTCGGTGTTTGAGGGCTGGAAGTCCCTCGGTGGCACCGGCGAAGTCATCGGTTTCATGGTCTTCTGGGCGCTGAACCTGTGGGTGGTGATTCGCGGCGCCGACTCGATCAAATGGCTTGAAACGCTGTCCGCGCCGCTGCTGGTGCTGGTGGGTGTCGGTCTGCTGGTGTGGGCGATGCCGAACGTGTCGATGACCGAGTTGCTGGCGATCCCGGCCAAGCGTCCGGAAGGCGCCAGTGTGGTCAGCTATTTCGCCGCCGGGCTGACCGCGATGGTCGGGTTCTGGGCGACGTTGTCGCTGAATATTCCCGACTTCAGCCGCTATGCGAAGAGCCAGAAAGACCAGATTGTCGGGCAGATCATCGGCTTGCCGCTGACCATGTTCCTGTTCGCCTCGCTGGGCGTGGTGATGACTGCCGCGTCGGTGAAACTGGTGGGCGTGACCGTCTCCGATCCCGTGACGTTGATCGGCCATATCCAGAGCCCGGTCTGGGTGGCGCTGGCCATGGCGTTGATCATCATCGCCACGCTGTCCACCAACACCGCGGCCAACATCGTGTCGCCGACCAACGACTTCCAGAACATCGCGCCGAAGGTGATCAACCGCACCAAGGCGGTGTTGCTCACCGGGCTGGTGGGGTTGTTGCTGATGGGCCATGAATTGCTGAAGAAGCTTGGGCTGATTGTCTCGGACCTGAGCCTGGAAACGGTCTATTCGAACTGGCTGCTGGGTTATTCGAGCCTGCTCGGGCCCATCGCCGGGATCATGGTGGTGGACTATTTCCTGATCAAGAAACAGCAACTGGACCTGGCCGGGTTGTATCGCGATGACGTGTACCCGGCGTGGAACTGGTATGGATTTATCGCGTTCGGCGTGCCGGTGGTGCTGACGTTACTGTCGTTGGGCAGCGATGCGTTCAGCTGGTTTTACAGTTATGGCTGGTTCACTGGCTCGGCGCTGGGCGGGTTGATTTATTACGGGTTGTGCTCGGTGCGGCCCAGCCCGTCTATCGCGAAATCTCCGGTGTGAGGGATGGCCCTATCGCCGGCAAGCCGGCTCCTACAGTTGAAATGCGTCCCCCTGTAGGAGCCGGCTTGCCGGCGATGGCGGCCTCAAATACACCAAAGAATTGCCTGAAAAACCTATAACAACTGCCTGAGGAGATCACCATGAACGCGGCCGTAGACGTTCTGCAATCCACCCATCAGCACATCAACCGCGACCGCCTGTGGCAGTCGCTCATGGACCTGGCCCGGCTTGGCGCCACGGTCAAGGGCGGAGTGTGTCGCCTGGCCCTGACCGACCTCGATCGCCAGGCCCGGGACATTTTCGTCAGGTGGTGCGAGGAGGCTGGGTGCACCGTCAGCATCGACGCCGTCGGCAATATCTTCGCCCGTCGCCCCGGCCGCAACCCGAACCTGCCGCCGGTGATGACCGGCAGCCACATCGACACCCAACCCACCGGCGGCAAGTTCGACGGCTGCTTCGGCGTACTGGCCGGGGTCGAAGTGCTGCGCACCCTCAACGACCTGGGCGTGGAAACCGAAGCGCCGTTGGAAGTGGTGGTCTGGACCAACGAAGAAGGCTCGCGTTTCGCCCCGTGCATGATGGGCTCTGGCGTGTTTGCGGAAAAATTCACCCTCGAAGAAACCCTCGCCAAGGTCGACGCCGAAGGCATTACCGTCGGTGAAGCGCTGAACGCCATCGGCTATGCCGGGCCACGCAAAGTCAGCGGTCACGCGGTCGGCGCGTATTTCGAAGCCCACATCGAGCAAGGCCCGATCCTTGAGGACGAACACAAAACCATCGGTGTGGTGATGGGCGCCCTCGGGCAGAAATGGTTCGACCTGAAACTGCGCGGCGTCGAAGCCCACGCCGGCCCGACTCCGATGCACCTGCGCAAAGATGCACTGGTTGGCGCCGCCGTGATCGTCGGTGCGGTCAACCGCGCCGCCCTCGGCCATCAACCCCACGCGTGTGGCACCGTCGGTTGCCTGCAAGCCTATCCCGGCTCACGCAACGTCATCCCCGGTGAAGTGCGCATGACCCTCGATTTCCGTCACCTGGAACCGGCGAGGCTGGACTCGATGATCGCTGAAGTCCGCGAAGTGATCGAAACCACCTGTGAAGAACACGGCCTGACCTACGAACTGACCCCCACCGCCGACTTCCCGCCGCTGTACTTCGACAAGGGCTGCGTCGAAGCGGTACGCGGTGCTGCGCAAGGGCTCGGCTTGTCGCACATGGACATCGTCAGCGGAGCAGGGCACGACGCAATCTTCCTCGCGGAGCTCGGCCCGGCCGGGATGATCTTCGTCCCGTGCGAAGGCGGCATCAGCCACAACGAAATCGAAAACGCCGCGCCGGATGACCTGGCGGCGGGGTGTGCGGTGTTGTTGCGGGCGATGCTGGCGGCTTCGGCGGCGATTGCCGGGGGGCAGCTCGCGGCATAAACGTTAGAAATTCGCGTAAGCCCATGTAGGAGCGAAGCTTGCTCGCGAAGGCGCCCGTTCAATCGACAGTGATAGTGAAGTCGATGGCCCCTTCGCGAGCAAGCTTCGCTCCTACGGATTCGGATGTTTGCCGCACGATCCCCACACCTCGCGGTCGTAATCTTCACAGAGCGCCACACGTTGGCGCGGCCGCCATTGTGGAGATCCAATGAGCCAGGACGTCCTGACCACCGAAACCAATCGCCGCCAGTTGCAGCAGATCATTGCCGGTTTGTCCGACGGGGTGATTCTGCTGGAGCTCGACCAGACCATTGTGTGGGCCAATGATGCTGCGCTGGCCATGCACGGCGTCAGCCGGATCAGCGAGTTGGGCGCGAACGCCAGGGAGTATGCCCGGCGTTTCGCGTTGCGCTATCGCAATAACCACCCGGTGGCGGCCGACAATTACCCGATCAACCGGGTTGCCCGGGGCGAGACCTTCAGCGATGTGTTGGTGGAGGTGACACCGACCGCCGACGAGGAGCGCACCTGGGTTCACAACGTGCGCAGCATGGTCCTGGCCGACAGTGCCGGGGCGCCGGAGTCGCTGGTGCTGATCATGGATGATGTCACCGAGTGGGCCAGCGCCGAGCAGCGCTTCGAAAAGACGTTCAACGCCAACCCGGCCCCGGCGGTGATCTGCCGCCTCAGCGATTTGCGCTACATCAAGGTCAATTCGGGTTTTCTGGACATGACCGGGTATGCCCGCGATCAAGTCATCGGTGTTTCGACCTATGAACTGGACGTCCTTGAAGGCGCCGAAAAGAAAGACCTGGCGATCGAGCGTTTGCGCGAAAACACCACCATTCCCCAAATGCAGGCTGAGCTGAAGTTGGCCGATGGCAGCAGCAAACAGGTCATCGTCGCAGGGCAGCCGCTGGAGCTGAACGACGAAGACTGCATGCTGTTTTCTTTCGTCGACATGGAGCCACGGCACAAGGCTGAAGTTGCCCTGCGCCAGAGCGAGGAACGTTTCGCCAAGGCCTTTCGATTGACCCCGGTGCCCACCCTCGTGTGCGGTGCTGGCGATCAGGTGGTGATCGACGTCAACGAAGCCTTCCTTGATACGCTCGCGTACCCCAGCGAAGACGTATTGGGCAAGACCCTCGCGGAGATCGATTTCATCCACGACCAAGGCGACCGCACTCGGCTGTTTGCGGCGCTGGAGAAAACCGGCCGCCTTGATCGCATCGATGTGCGTATCCGAAAAAAAGACGCTCAACTGATCGATTGCGCGATTTGCGCCGACACCGTGAACATTCAGGACAATCCTTGTTATCTGCTGGTGTTGATGGACATTACCGAGCGCAAACGTACCGAGTTGGAGTTGGTGGCGGCCATCGAAGAAGTGATGCAAGACGCGTCCTGGTTCAGCCGTACGCTGATCGAAAAACTCGCCAATGTGAAGAGCGCCAATTCGCCGAAATTGCCCAGTGTGTCGTTTACCGACCTGACGGCCCGGGAGCGCGATGTGCTTGGCCTGATCTGCGAAGGCCTGGCCGACAAGGAAATCGCCGCGCGCCTGAAACTGGCCCCCAATACGGTGCGCAATCACGTATCGACGGTTTACTCCAAACTCGATGTGCACAGTCGCAGCGAGGCGATTGTCTGGGCACGCGAGCGGGGATTGTTTTCCGGTGAGTGGCGATCCAAAGGGCAGCGGTAAGGTGCAAATGCACTAGTTGAGGCAGTGCAAATGGATGTTCTGATCGGGCTCGGCGGTTTTTAGGCTGTAAGGGTGAGATACGAGTCTTCGCGTCCCCCTCGATACAGGAAAAGGAACCGTCACATGGTCACGTTCAGAGCGCACAGGTTTATGCGCCGTCGCCAAGGTGAATCGCAATGATTTCCCTGGCGCAATTACGTCTGCAACTGGAACGCAGTTTTTCGCCGCTGGCCTGTGAGTGCACGCTTACGGGGGATCATTCGCTCACAGTGAAGCTCTATCATCCGGTTTCCGGGCAGGTGGATCTGGTGGTCAGTGGGTTGAGCTTAACAACGCTCGGAACGCCGGACGCTGTGCAGGCGCTGATCGAAGAACTGCGTTATGAGCTTGAAAGCAATAGTCTGGGTCGACCGAATGCGATCCTGTAGGGGATTATCAAAAGTGAAGGGGGCTATAGCATTTTGTTCTAGTTGAACTGTCATGTTTGACAGTAGCTCTCTTGCCCGATCTTTCTGATAGTGGGCCGTGTCTTTTTAACACGGCGTTATCAGAGGGGTTTCATAATGGAAATCGAAACGAGCCGAAAGTTTTCAGAGCCTGACTCGTGGGAGGACTCAAAGATATTTGTAGATGGAGTCGAGCATCTGCCGGGTTCGCCGATTGCGCTGAAGGCGCCTGATTCACATGTTTTGAAGATCGTTTCGAACTTGTTGGACGGTAAACAAATCAGGCTGGAGGTGGTCGACGTCGAACTGGCCAATATCGATATAGCCCCGAAGGGTTGGGTGACAGTGAGCGGCGGCATCGCGGAGTTTACAATCACTCCACAATCCAATATCGGAAAAGCCACGTTGATATTGTTCGCGATGGACTTTACTGAGGTTTTGACGTTTCCATGCATTGTCACGCCGCCTCCTCATCCTTGGTATTCGGTTTCTTCAATTTACGTGGAGTCATCGTCTTGGAGCGGATTCGTACCACACGCAGGGCTTGTACCCGGTGTAAAGGCTGGCAGTAGTTTTAAAATTACGTTGAAGCCGGTAGGGGATAGTTTGCTTGGCAAACAGGTGGAGATGAAAACGTTGGATTCATGGCTTCCACCTGTTGTGACGCCGACGGAACCTCAGGTGATGGTAAAAGACGGTATTACCTGGCGTGTTGTCTTCACAACACCTGCGTTCGTAACGGCAAGGATTTTTTCCGCTGATGTTGCATCGTGGACCGGAATCACCTTCGTACCTTCCGGGTACAAAGTAGGAATAGCTTCTTCTGAAGAGTAGGGCTGCGCATCGGTATCAAGGGGGTTAATACACGCAGAGACTGGAACAACGATTGAGTCGGCATTCCAGGATTACCGCATGGCGTGACCTCTCTAATGGTCGTAGGCATTTGCACTGGCAGATTGGGCAAGAAACATCGATGCGGGGTGGCAGAAGCGGTCGAGTGGGCTATAAGCAATAAGTGGGTAAAACTCTGTGACTGGACCGTGAATAGGCGGAAATCCATTTGTTTCACAGATATCTGACAATCAGTTGCCGCGGGCCTACCTATGAACATTCTTGGGAAATGCACGTTTGCGCCTTTGTCGCTTGCCTTTTGCATAACAATACTCAGCGGTTGCGCCAGTCCACCACCGCCACCTCCCGCCGCCCCACCTCCGATACCTCAACGCACGTGTGACACGTCTGAAAAAACAGATGTGTTGGGTGACGCAAGGGCTGAAGGGCAGGTGACAAGGGAGACCACTTTGACTCGGTGCGTGACTCAATAGCTCCCTGTACCTGAGTTGTGGGTGAAAATTATCCCGGCTGAAAAGACGTAATTTTACATTTGGGTATGCAAGGCTTACCGCGATGGCGTTCTCGAGATTGCCATCGCCGGTAAGCCGGGCTCCTACAATTGACGGACTTTCTCAGGAAAGAAAACCGCCATCCACATTCAGCGAAACTCCCGTGGTGTAACTCGACGCATCACTCGCCAGATACAACACCGCCCCCGCCATTTCACTCGGATCCGCCACGCGCTTCAGCGGGATCTGCGCCAGTGCAGTCTTCAAAATCGCATCATTCTTCACCAGCGCCGAGGCAAACTTGGTGTCGGTCAGGCCCGGTAGCAGGGCGTTGCAGCGAATCCCGAACTGCGCACATTCCTTGGCGAACACCTTGGTCATGTTGATCACGGCTGCCTTGGTCACCGAGTAGATGCCCTGGAAAATTCCCGGCGAGATGCCGTTGATCGATGCCACGTTGATGATGCTGCCACCACCGTTGTCACGCATCAGTTTGCCCGCTTCCACGGACATGAAGAAGTAGCCGCGGATGTTGACGTCGACGGTTTTCTGGAAGGCGCTGAGGTCGGTGTCCAGTACGTTGCAGAACTGTGGGTTGGTCGCGGCGTTGTTGACCAGGATGTCCAGGCGGCCGAACTGTTCGCGGATGCCGGCGAAGACCTGGCTGATCTGTTCCATTTCGCCGATGTGGCACGCGACGGCGGTGGCTTTGCCGCCCGCAGCGATGATGGCGTCGGCGACGTGCTGGCAGCCCTCGAGTTTACGACTCGAGACGATGACGTGGGCACCTTGCTGGGCCAGGAGTTTGGCGATGGCTTCACCGATACCACGGCTGGCGCCGGAGACGAAAGCGATCTTGCCGTCGAGGTCGAACAACTGGGTCTTGGACATGGGAGTTCCTTGTTATAGGCCTGACATTTGTACTGTAGGAGCCAGCGATGCGGCGACCCGACTTGCCGGCGAAGAGCGATTACGCGGTATTACAGATACACCGCAGTGTCCAATTCGCCGGCAAGTCGGGTCGCCGCATCGCTGGCTCCTACAAGTGGTGTGTTGTATCAGAGGCTGGATTTCTGGATGACCTGCAAACTCATCTGCTCCAGCAGTTTGTTCATGTGAATGAACTGCGCGAAGCGTTTGTCCTGGGTCTGACCATGGAAGAAGCGGTAGTAGATCTGCTGCACGATGCCGGCAAGACGAAACAGGCCGTAGGTGTAGTAGAAGTCGAAGTTGTCGATCTGGATGCCCGAACGCTGGGCGTAGTAATCGACGAATTCGCGGCGGGTCAGCATGCCCGGTGCGTGGCTCGGCTGGCGGCGCATCATTTGCACCGGGGCCGGGTCGCCGGCTTCGATCCAGTAGGCGAGGGTGTTGCCCAGGTCCATCAGCGGATCGCCGAGGGTGGTGAGTTCCCAATCGAGCACGCCGATGATCTGCATCGGGTTGTTCGGGTCGAGGATCACGTTATCGAAGCGGTAGTCGTTGTGCACGATGCTTGAGGTCGGGTGATCGGCCGGCATTTTGTCGTTGAGCCAGGCTTTGACCACGTCCCATTGCGGAGCGTCCGGGGTCAGGGCTTTTTCGTAGCGATCGCTCCAGCCTTTGATCTGCCGCGCCACATAACCTTCGGGTTTGCCCAGATCACCGAGGCCATAGGCCTTGTAGTCGACCTGGTGCAGTTCAACGAACTTGTCGATGAAGCTCTTGCACAGGGCTTCGGTTTTCGCCGAATCCAGGCCCAGTTCCGGCGGCAGTTCGGAGCGCAGGATGATCCCGTTGACCCGTTCCATCACATAGAACTCGGCACCGATCACCGATTCGTCGGTGCAGTGCACGTAGGCTTTGGGGCAGTACGGAAAACCGTCGCGCAGTTGATTGAGGATGCGGAATTCGCGGCCCATGTCGTGGGCGGATTTGGCCTTGTGGCCAAACGGTGGCCGGCGCAGGACAAATTCCTGTTCGGGGTATTCCAGCAGGTAGGTGAGGTTCGACGCACCGCCGGGAAACTGGCTGATTTGCGGCAAACCGCTGAGGCCCGGAATGTGGGCCTTGAGGTACGGATCGATCAGGCTGGCATCGAGTTCTTCGCCGGAGCGGATACGGGTGGACTGGTCAGTAAGCGCCATGCTTATCCCTTCTGCTTATTCTGGAGGCCTGAGACTATTGGCTAATCTAATGTGCACACCCGGCACCGACAACCACGATCAGCCCTTATAGGTGAGCGTGTTGCCGGGCAATCATTGCTTTTGATACACCTGTTTGAATGTTGTCACAGCGCTGCCTGATTCGCATTGGCCGGCAGGGCGACTGGGGTGAGCACCGGTTCACCGGAAAAGAACGCCATCAGGTTGCGCCCGACCAGTTCGACCGTGCCTTGGGTCGCTTCCGGAGACAGTCCCGCGACGTGCGGCGTGAGGATGACATTGCTCAAGGCTTTCAAGGCCTCCGGCACCTGAGGTTCGTGGTCGAAGACATCCAGTGCCGCGCCGGCAATGCGTCGCTGTTCCAGTGCGCCGATCAGATCGGCGGTTACCACGACACTGGCCCGAGCGATGTTGACGAGAAAACCGTTGGGACCCAGCGCGTCTAGCACCGGGCGATTGATCAGGTTTCTGGTGCCGATTCCGCCGGGCGTGGCCACCACCAGGAAATCCGAGACGCGGGCCAGTTCGGTAGGCGTCGAACAGAAGCTGTATGGCACATCGCTGCGATGTTGGCGGTTGTGGTAGCTGACCGTCATGTCGAAGCCGTTGGCCGCGCGCCTGGAGATGGCCATGCCGACCGCGCCGAGGCCGAGGATGCCAAGGCGTTTGCCGGCGAGGGAAGGGCGCATGATCTTCGGCCACTCGCCCCGTCTTACGGCGGCGTCGCAGCGCGGGATATCACGCACCAGCGAGAGTAGCATCGCCATCGCATGGTCGGCGACCGAAGACGCGTTGACGCCGGCGCCGTTGGTGACGGTCAGGCCCCGGTCGGCGGCGGCTTGCAGGTCGACGTGTTCGTAGCCGGCACCGATCACGCAGATGATCTTCAGCGCCGGCAGCGCGGCTATTTCGTCAGCGTACAAACCTAACGGGCCACGGGTCAGGACCGCATCGATCCGGGCGCCGTGGGTGGCAATGGCCTCGGCGCGCTCGGCGGGGGTCGGTGCCAGAATCAGGTGAAACCCCTGATGCTCCAGAATCGGCAAGTAATCATTGATTGTTTCAACCAGTACCAGAACGGTTGCGGGCATGCTGGGCTCCTGTGACTTGAAAATCCCTAGAGATTGCTGGCTTCAAAGTGCATTGGCAACGATCAAGGTCGCAGCGCTACCAGATGATCATAGCGGAACAGGAGGGAGAGGTTATGGCGCTGTCAAAAAGCTGCGCGCCGCGTCCAGAATCTCATCGGACAACGGTTCGCCACGGGTCGCGCGGGCCAGCGTCAGGGCGCCGACCATCAAGGAGAACTGCACCAGCGCCTGCTGTCGATCGCGTTCGTCATCGCCAGTGTCCATCAGGGGGGCGAACGTGCCGAGCAATGAGTCGAGACCGTCCATGAACGTTTGGCGCAGGCCGCTTTCGGCGGCTTCGTGGCACATGTCACCGGCAAACGCCGTCACCGGGCAGCTGTCGCCCGGATTATCGCGGCTGGCTGCCGACAGGTAGGGTTTGATCAAGGCCTGACGGGCGGCGTTCTTGTCTTCATTGGCGGCGATCCAGTCTTTCCAGCGGTCTGCCGATTGCTGGAATGCGCGGCCACTGGCCTCCTGGGCCAAGGCCTCCTTGGACTCGAAATGCCCATAGAAACCGCCATGGGTCAGGCCTGCTGCCGCCATGACGTCGATGACGCTGATGCCATGCACGCCCCGTTCGCGAAACAGCCGCGTGGCCGCCTCGACGATAATCTCGCGGTTGAGTTCGGCTTGTTTGCGGGAAACACGGGGCATTGGCGGCTCACATAGATAAAGGATGGCGATCAGAGGGCGTACTGGGCAATTCCGTTGCCGAACGACCAGTTCTCTTTTTTCACTTCGACCAGATTAATGAAAACGTCCTCGAGGCGCACCGCCAGTTCAGCGTTAAGGCTCTCGGCGATGGTTTTATAGAGCAGTTTCTTCTGCTCGACGGTGCGGCCTTCGCTCAGGGTGATCTGAATCACCACCAGTTTGTCGCTGCGGTCGATCCCCAGGTATTGCGGGTCAAAGATGAAGTGCTGCTCGTCGTGTTCGGCGAGGATCTGGAAATTATCGTTTTCCGGCACGCCGATGGCGCTGTGCATGGCTGTGTAGATCAACTGCCCGATGCGTTTGGCGTGGGTGGGATCCTGATGCTTTTTGATGTCGATGCGAACCAGTGGCATGGAAGGTCTCCGGAAGGGATGCGGGTTTACTTAAAATACATGATGGCAAACCTTTATCAAGTCGAAGCTGGCTTTGGCGATGAAGCGTTTGTGCGTGATTGAGGCTCAACCGAAATTGTAGGAGCCGGCTTGCCGGCGAAAGATTTTGGATATTGCGGTTTTCTTCCGTCCGACATCGCTGGCAAGCCAGCTCCTACAGGGTGGTGTTCGCTGCAGATTTGCTGATCCGCACAACCATTCCTCAGCTAAGTCTTTGCTTCTGTTCATTAATCCCGGAGAATCGCGCCCCTGTTTCGGCCAGGGCGCTGCCTGTCGGATTTTTCCGACTCGTCCTGGCCGGGTAGCAACTGACCGGAATGTGGAGATCCCACCGGATGAATGATCAGGCCAATAGCGTTAACGAACGCTATGTAGCGGCGAACCCTGTCAGCCTTGAGGGCTGGAATCGTCATGACACCACCTGGATGCTCGGCCTGTTTGGCACGGCCATCGGGGCCGGTACCCTGTTTTTGCCGATCAATGCGGGTCTGGGCGGTTTCTGGCCGTTGCTGGTCCTGGCGCTGCTGGCGTTCCCCATGACGTTTTACGCGCACCGTGGCCTGACCCGCTTCGTGTTGTCCGGTCGTGAAGGCGCGGACATCACAGAAGTGGTGGAAGAGCATTTCGGCATCAAGGCCGGTGCGCTGATCACCTTGCTGTACTTCTTCGCGATCTTCCCGATCCTGCTGATCTACAGCGTGGCCCTGACCAACACCGTGGGCAGTTTCCTTGAGCATCAACTGCACATCATGCCGCCACCGCGCGCCGTGCTGTCGTTTGTGCTGATCCTCGGCCTGCTGGCGGTGGTGCGTTGCGGCGAGCAGGTGATCGTCAAGGCGATGAGCCTGATGGTCTATCCGTTCATCGTGGCGTTGCTGTTTCTGGCGGTGTTCCTGATTCCGCACTGGAACGGCGGCATCCTCACCACGGCATCGACGCTGCCTGAGCCGTCGGCGCTGCTGCACACCTTGTGGCTGGCGATCCCGGTGATGGTGTTCTCGTTCAACCACTCGCCGATCATCTCGGCGTTCGCGGTGGACCAGAAGCGTCGCTACGGCGACCACGCGGAAGAGCGCAGCTCGCAGATCCTGTCCCGCGCCCATGTGTTGATGGTGGTGATGGTGCTGTTCTTCGTGTTCAGCTGCGTGCTGACCCTGTCGCCGGCGCAACTGGCGGAAGCGAAGGCGCAGAACCTGTCGATCCTGTCGTACCTGGCCAACCACTTCAGCAACCCGACCATCGCGTTTGCGGCGCCGTTGATTGCGTTTGTGGCGATTTCCAAGTCGTTCCTCGGGCATTACATCGGTGCCAGTGAAGGTCTGAAAGGTCTGATCGTGAAGAGCGGCAAGCGTCCGGCAGCCAAGACGCTGGACCGTATGACCGCGGCGTTCATGCTGGTGGTGTGCTGGATTGTGGCGACGCTGAATCCGAGCATTCTGGGGATGATCGAGACCCTCGGTGGCCCGATCATTGCGGCGATTCTGTTCCTGATGCCGATGTATGCGATCCGCAAGGTGCCGGCGATGGCACGTTTCCGTGGTCAAGCGTCGAATGTGTTTGTGACGGCGGTTGGTTTGGTGGCTATTTCGGCGTTGATTTATTCGCTGAGCGCTTGATTGTTGTTGTTTGCTTGATTGGTTGAGATGACGGCTGATCCGCTTTGCGGGTTGGCCGTTTTTTTTGTGCGCTGGTTTTTTGAGGGGGGGGCATATCCGTTGCTGCGGTCACGGCTGCTAATGGTTTCGCCCTTACGGCGAGTCACTTGGAGAAGCGCCAAGTAACCAAGCGCTCTTGCCCCTTTCGTTCGGTGGCTCGCTAATGCTCGCCATACCCTCGCTCCGGTCCTGCTCCGTGGGCCCGCCGCCATCGGCCATCCATGGCCGGGGGCGGCTAACCCGGCATCCATGCCGGGTTGCCCACTGCGCAGAACCTGCGCTCGGCCTCTCGAGGGGGCGCTCAGATCAAAAGCGGAAGGCGAGCTAACGCTCGGCCTGATGAGTGGTGGAAATCAAAAGCGCATGGAATTCCCTGTAGGAGCCGGCTTGCCGGCGAAAATCGTCTGGACAACGCGTTCATTCAGACAGCCCTCGTTATCGTTGACGCCCATCGCCAGCAAGCTGGCTCCTACAGGGGATCGGTGTACATGTCCGGAATGAGTGAGCGCATCAGAGAAGGACAACGCGTACGCAAATGAGCCAGGTCGGCTTTCAGGCCGCCTCGGCGGCTGTGGCGGTAGTCGCCCCCTCGAGAGGCCGAGTGGAGGTTCTGCGCAGTGGGCAACCCGGCATGGATGCCGGGTTAGCCGCGCACGGCCAAGGATGGCCGATCGCGGCGTGCCCACGGAGCAGGACCGGAGCGAGGGCATGCCGAGCATTAGCGAGGCACCGAACGAAAGGGGCAAGAGCCCTTGGTTACTTGGGGCTCTTCCAAGTGACTCGCCGTAAGGGCGAAACCAATAGCCGCCGTAACCCAAAAAACGGATATGCACACGGCCAGCGTTTTTATGGCATGGCACCTGATCCAGAACACCTGTCCCCAGGGATAAACAGCTAAGCTGCGGCTGCATCGGCGCGCCGTAAAGCGCCGTCTCTGGAGACGCTACATGGCTCGTATCCCCGGCGCATCGGCGCAACCCCGTGCCGATACACCTGACCGTTGGCTGGATGTACTGGCCGGCCTGTCGATTGCCGGGTTGTTGCTGCCCGAGGCGGTCGCCTATTCCAGCATTGCCGCGTTGCCGCCACAGGCCGGGGTGATTGCCTTGTTTGCCGGGCTGCTGTGTTACGGACTGTTCGGCACCAGCCGGTTCGCCATCGTGTCCGCGACCTCGTCGTCAGCGGCCGTTCTGGCTGCCGCCACCGCCGCGCTGGCCAATGGCGATCCGGCCTTGCGTATGAGTCTGGCGATCGGCCTGGTGCTGATGACCGGAGGTTTCTTCCTGTTGGCCGGGTTATTCAAGCTCGGCAGCGTCACCTCATTCATCGCCAAACCGGTGCTGCGCGGCTTTGCAGTGGGGCTGGCCGTGACCATCATCCTCAAACAAGTGGCGAGCATCGTCGACGTCCACTTGAGCACCGGCAACCTGATCCGTTTCCTGCCGCAACTGCTGGAGCAGTGGCCGCAGTGGAATAAAGTCGGGGCATTGGTCGGGGCGGTGGCGTTGCTGGTGTTGTGGCTGTGCGCGCGGGTCAGGCGTTTGCCTGGCGGTTTGCTGGTGGTGACGCTCGGCATCGCGGCGGGCCAATGGCTGAACCTGCCAGCCTACGGGGTCAAGCTGATCGGCGTCATCGATCTGAGCCTCGAAGTGCCGCAGCTCCCGGTGTTGCCGTTCACTGACTGGTTGCGCTTGGGTGAACTCGCGTTCGCCATGGTGATGATCCTGTATGCCGAGTCTTACGGCTCGATCAGCTCGTTTGCGCTCAAACACGGCGACCGGGTGTCTTCCAACCGCGATCTGCTGGCCCTCGGTGCGGCCAATCTTTTATCGGGACTGTTTCATGGCATGCCCGCAGGCGCTGGTTATTCTGCGACATCGGCCAATGAAGCGGCGGGGGCCGGTTCGCGTCTGGCCGGGACTGTGGCGGCCGGGGTGGTGTTGCTCATCGTCCTGACGGTGTTGCCGTGGATCGCCCTGACTCCCGAGCCGGTGCTGGCCGCCATCGTCATTCATGCCTTGGCCCGTGGCTTGAGCCTTCAACCGTTGGGCCGGTATTTCATCTGGCGTCGCGATCGCCTGCTGGTGATTTGCGCGGTAGCGGCGGTGCTGGTGCTGGGCGTGCTTGACGGCTTGCTGCTGGCAGTGGCGATCAGCGTGGTGCTGATGCTCAAGCAGATGTCGTCGGCGGACATCCAGGTGTTGGGGCAAATGGCCGGAGGTCACGATTTTATTGACCTGCAACGACATCCCGACGCGAAGGAAATCCCCGGTGTGCTGATCGTGCGGCCCAGCGAGGCGCTGTTTTTCGCCAATGTGGAGCGCATTCTCGGTGGTGCATTGCGCCTGGCGAGGCACGCGGAGCCGCCGGTGCATACGGTTATCCTCAGTCTCGAAGAGTCGCCCGATCTGGACGGCACCAGCATCGAAGCGCTGGAAGCGTTCTTTTTGCAGGTGCGCGCCGAGGACAAACTGCTGATCCTGGCGCGGCTCAAGCATCAGGCAAAAGCGGCGCTGTCGAAGTTGCCGGCGCAAGAACTGGAGCAGGTGATTCTCAGCGGCTTGAGTGTCGATGTTGCCGTCCAACAAGCCCTGAAGCTATCCGCATAACCCTGTGGGAGCGAGACCGGCTTGCCGGCGATAGCGGAGGATCAGTCAACATCGATATGAATGTACTACCGCTATCGCGAGCAGGCTCGCTCCCACAGGGGATTGGTGCAAACCTTTCGGGCATAAAAAAACGCCGCTCATCTCACGATGGGCGGCGTTTTTTACAGCGTTGTAACGTTAGGCTTGAACGACCGGGATATTGGCGTTCGCAGCAACTTCACGGAACTCGGCGATCTGGTCGAAGGACAGGTAGCGGTAAACATCAGCCGCCATGCTGTCGATCTTGCCAGCGTATTCCATGTACTCCTCGACGGTCGGCAGGCGACCCAGGATGGACGCAACGGACGCCAGCTCGGCCGAAGCCAGGTAGACGTTCGCGCCGTCACCCAGACGGTTCGGGAAGTTACGGGTCGAAGTCGACACAACAGTCGAGTTCGGCTCTACACGTGCCTGGTTACCCATGCACAGCGAGCAGCCTGGCATTTCCATGCGGGCGCCAGCCTTGCCGTAGATGCCGTAGTAGCCTTCTTCGGTCAGTTGGTGAGCGTCCATCTTGGTCGGCGGCGACAGCCACAGACGGGTTGGCAGCTGACCCTTGACCTGATCCAGCAGTTTACCGGCAGCGCGGAAGTGACCGATGTTGGTCATGCACGAACCGATGAACACTTCGTCGATCTTCTCGCCAGCAACGCTGGACAGCAGACGGGCGTCGTCCGGATCGTTCGGCGCGCAGAGCACAGGCTCTTTGATGTCGGCCAGGTCGATTTCGATGACTTCAGCGTATTCGGCGTCAGCATCGGCAACCATCAACTCTGGGTTGGCAACCCAGGCTTCCATCGCTTGAGCGCGACGTTCCAGGGTACGTGCATCGCCGTAGCCTTCGCCGATCATCCAGCGCAGCAGGGTGATGTTGGAGTTCAGGTACTCGGTGATCGACTCTTTCGACAGCTTGATGGTGCAACCGGCAGCCGAACGTTCAGCCGAGGCGTCGGACAGCTCGAAAGCCTGTTCGATGCTCAGGTTGTCCAGGCCTTCGATTTCCAGGATGCGGCCGGAGAAGGCGTTCTTCTTGCCTTTCTTCTCAACAGTCAGCAGGCCAGCCTGAATCGCGAAGTAAGGAATGGCGTGAACCAGGTCACGCAGGGTGACGCCCGGTTGCATTTTGCCTTTGAAGCGCACCAGGATCGATTCCGGCATGTCCAGCGGCATAACGCCAGTGGCGGCGGCGAACGCTACCAGACCGGAACCGGCCGGGAACGAAATGCCCATCGGGAAACGGGTGTGCGAGTCACCACCGGTACCGACGGTGTCCGGCAGCAGCATGCGGTTCAGCCAGCTGTGGATGATGCCGTCGCCCGGACGCAGGGAAACGCCGCCGCGGGTCATGATGAAGTCTGGCAGGGTGTGGTGGGTGGTCACGTCGATCGGCTTAGGGTAAGCCGCGGTGTGGCAGAAGGACTGCATTACCAGATCGGTCGAGAAGCCCAGGCACGCCAGGTCTTTCAGTTCGTCACGGGTCATCGGACCGGTGGTGTCCTGAGAGCCGACGGTGGTCATTTTCGGTTCGCAGTAGGTGCCAGGACGAACGCCTTTGCCTTCTGGCAGACCGCACGCCTTGCCGACCATTTTCTGTGCCAGGGTGTAGCCCTTGCCGGTGTCGACAGGTGCTTCAGGCAGTTTGAACAGGTCGGTAGGGCCCAGGCCCAGTTCGGCACGTGCCTTGTCGGTCAGACCGCGACCGATGATCAGCGGAATACGGCCGCCGGCACGAACTTCGTCCAACAGGACCGGGGTCTTCATTTCGAAGGTGGTCAGGACTTCGTCGGTGCCGTGTTTGCAGACTTTGCCAGCATGCGGGTACAGGTCGATCACGTCGCCCATGTTCATGTTGGTAACGTCGAATTCGATCGGCAGTGCGCCGGCATCTTCCATGGTGTTGTAGAAGATCGGAGCGATTTTGCTGCCGAAGCAGAAACCGCCGGCACGCTTGTTCGGCACGTAAGGAACGTCGTCGCCGAAGAACCACAGCACCGAGTTGGTGGCGGATTTACGCGAAGAACCGGTACCGACCACGTCACCGACGTAGGCGATAGGGAAGCCTTGACCGCGCATTTCTTCGATCTGCTTCATCGGGCCGGTGACACCCTGGACGTCAGGCACGATGCCTTCGCGGGCCATTTTCAGCATGGCGAGGGCGTGCAGCGGGATGTCCGGGCGGGACCAGGCGTCCGGAGCAGGGGACAGGTCGTCGGTGTTGGTTTCGCCGGTGACCTTGAACACGCGCAGGCTGATCTTGTCGGCCAGGACAGGGCGGTTGCGGAACCACTCGCCGTCAGCCCAGGACTGGATCACGCCTTTGGCGTGTTCGTTGCCGTTGCGGGCTTTTTCCGCGACGTCGTGGAACGCATCGAACATCAGCAGGGTGTGCTTGAGCTGAGCGGCAGCGACAGCAGCCAGTTCGGCGTTGTCGAGCAGGTCAACCAGGGTCACGATGTTGTAGCCGCCCTGCATGGTGCCGAGCAGTTCTACAGCGCGTTTCTTGTCGATCAGAGGGGAAGTGGCTTCGCCTTTGGCCAGGGCAGACAGGAAACCTGCCTTTACATAGGCCGCTTCGTCCACGCCAGGCGGAATGCGATTGGTGATCAGGTCAACGAGGAAAGCTTCTTCGCCAGCCGGGGGATTCTTCAGCAGCTCAACCAGGCCTGCAGTTTGTTCGGCGTTAAGCGGCTGGGGAACGATACCCAGTGCTGCACGCTCTTCGATATGTTTGCGGTAGGCTTCAAGCACAGTTATTACCCTCATCAGTGGTCCCAAATGGGTGTCCGGGACGCTCATCCCGAAATTGCCGTACTCATGCGCTGCGTGGCGTTGTGGGCCACTTAGCCAGAATTACCGACAATTCCTTACAGAAGCTGCTTTCAAAGTTTTACGCCTGCAGAACGGGGAGCTGATGAGGGTTGGCGTTGGGCTTTTCCCCGCTGGAAAAACCCTTCGCCAACACCGCTCTGAAGGAACGACTGTGCTCGTGACGCTTTGAAAACAGCTTCTAACGGACATTGGCGCCTTAAAAGGCTGGCTGATTCTACGGCAAAAAAAATTTAAAGGTAAGTTGGGCTCTCAACTTTGAGGGGTGATGAATGTTAGACAAAGGGCTAACATGCCCGCCTGTTCTGCTTTCCCGTGCTTTGTTGACCTATGCCCAATCAGACCATCAAGACCCCCTGCGTCGGCCTTTGCTCCACTGTTTACGGTGACTTGGTCTGCCGTGGCTGCAAGCGTTTCCACCATGAAGTGATCAACTGGAACGGTTACAACGAGGAGGAAAAACGCGCGGTATGGCTGCGGCTGGAGCAACTGTTGTCCCAGGTGATGGCCAGCAAACTGGAGGTTTTCGATCCCCAGCGCCTGCGTTTGCAACTGGAGCAGCGCAAGATTCGCTTCGTGCCGCATCAGTCGGAATATTGCTGGGCCTATCAGTTGATCGCCCGAGGCGCGCGGGTGATCAACAATCTGGAAGCCTACGGGATGGTGTTGATGCCGGAGTTTCGCGACTGGAACCTGCCGGAGCTGCGGGATGCGATTGATCGGGAGTTCTTTTTGCTCTCCGAGGCGCATTACCAGCGTTACATCGCGCCCGGATTCCTCAAGGATGCGTTCGGCGGATGAATTTGAAGAGCATCGCCGGCAAGCCGGCTCCTACAGGTTTTGCGTCGGTCGCATGAATCGGGTACGACATAAATCTGTAGGAGCCAGCTTGCTGGCGATGGCGATCTGACCGGCACCACATATCTCAATGATGAGACACCATCTCTTCCAGATGATCCTCAATCTCCTGCGGCTTCAACACCAGCACATCGCTCTCCACCGCATCCAACACCACCTCCGCCGTATTGCCGATCAACGCGCCGGATATCCCGGACCGCGCCACCGTGCCAATCACGGTCACCGATGCGCCCAACGTGTGGGCCATGTACGGAATCAACACATCCGCCGGACCTTCCGCGATATGCAGGTGCTCATTGTCAATGTCGAACTCGGCTTGAAACGCTATGCACTGTTCGCGGTAACGCGCCTCGATGGTTTCGCTGAGCTGCAACGTAGGGTCCGCCGCCGACAGCATCGGTGAAGGATGAGCGCTGACCACATGCAGATGCGCCTTGGCCAGGCTGGCAATGTCATAACCGTGATCGATGATGATGTTGTGCAGGTGACGGTGTTCGTCATCGGTATTGCCGACATCAATCGCCGCCAGGACTACACCGCCTGCCCAGGGTTTCGAGGTTTTCACCAGCAGCACCGGCGTCGGGCAGGAGCGCAGCAGTTTCCAGTCCGCCGGGGTCAGCAGGGCTTTTTTCAATGAGCTGTCGGGGTAATGCTGCTTGATCACCAGCCCGCAACCTTCGGCTTGCTGCACATCGACGATGGTTTCGTGCAGGCTTTCGTTCCACGCCTGCTCGGTGGTCACGCTGTAGCCATCCGCGAGCAGCGCTGCCTTGAGCACGCCAAGCATGCCGCTGTGGTCATGCTTGCGGTCGCACACCAGCAGATGCAGGTGAGCCTGGGTTACCCCGGCAATCAGCTTGGCCCGTTTGAGCGCCAGGCTTTCCGAGTGTTCGGGTTCGATGACCACCAGAATGCTGCGAATGGCTTGCATGATCGGGATCTCCAGAGGGAAAAAAAGCATGGCGTTGCACAACTATAGTTGCTGGTCACGCATCCGGGACTTGATACATATCAACGGTCGTGGCTGGTGGTCTGGCGGCGGGCCGGTATAATCGGCGCCCTTCGTTTTGAACCTTTATGTCCGTGAGCCCCATGATCCTTCCCGAAATTCACGAGTTCCTCGGTTGCCGCACCCCTGACGGCTGGGTCCAGGCCGCACTGGCCGATCAGGAAACCTTGCTGATCGACCACAAGAACTGCGAATTCAAGGCGGCCAGCACGGCATTGAGCCTGATCGCCAAGTATCACTCCCACGTCGATCTGATCAACTTGATGTCGCGGCTCGCCCGGGAAGAGCTGGTGCACCACGAACAAGTCATGCGCCTGATGAAGAAGCGCAAGATCGAGCTGCGCCAGCTGTCCGCCGGGCGTTACGCCTCTGGCTTGCGCAAAGTAGTGCGCAGCCATGAACCGGTCAAGCTGGTCGATACCCTGGTAGTCGGTGCGTTTATCGAAGCCCGCAGCTGCGAGCGGTTCGAGGCGTTGGTGCCGCACCTGGACGAGGAACTGGGCAAGTTCTACTTCGGTCTGCTGAAAAGCGAGGCGCGGCACTTCCAGGGTTACCTGAAACTGGCCTACCAGTACGGTGACGCCAAGGACATCGCTCAGGTGATCGAGCGGGTCCGCGCTGCCGAGCAGGAACTGATCGAATCGCCGGACGTGGAGTTCCGCTTCCACAGCGGTGTCCCAGCCGCCGCATAACCCGTAGGAGCACGGCTTGCCGGCGAAGGCGTCCTTGAGATCGCCTTCGCCGGCAAGCCGTGCTCCTACAGTTAGTTGCGATCTTTTGCAGCGCAATTGTTAAAAACTCTTAAGAGTATGAAAGATCACTGAAAACCGGCCCCAGAGGCCGGTTTTTGCTGCCTGCAATCGCCGCCCCGACGCTGATTGACGCCATAATGCCGCCCACTTCACACAAGAGTTGGCACGCGTTCGTTATGGATAACCTGGGTTTTGGCAAAGTTCTGCTGGTGGAAGACGACGAAAGGCTTGCCGGGCTGATCGCGCACTTCCTGTCCCAACATGGCTTTGAAGTGTTACAGGTGCATCGCGGCGACCTCGCGTTGGCCGCGTTCCTCGACTTCAAACCGAAAATCGTTGTACTCGACCTGATGCTGCCGGGCCAGAGTGGCCTGCACGTGTGTCGCGAAATTCGCAGCGTGTCCGATACGCCGATCGTCATTCTCACCGCCAAGGAAGACGACCTCGATCACATCCTCGGCCTGGAATCCGGCGCCGACGACTACGTGATCAAGCCGATCAAGCCGCCGGTACTGCTGGCCCGTCTGCGTGCGTTGCAACGCCGGCAAACGCCGGACAGCACAGTCTGCAGCTCGCTGGAATTCGGCCATCTGAGCATCGACCGCAGCTGTCGCGAAGTACGCCTGGCGGGTGAGGGCATCGAGCTGACCACCATGGAATTCGAATTGCTGTGGTTGCTGGCCAGCGCGGCGGGCAAGATTTTGTCCCGCGACGATATCCTCAACCGCATGCGCGGGATCGCCTTCGACGGCCTCAACCGCAGCGTCGACGTCTACATCAGCAAGTTGCGCGGCAAGCTCAAGGACAACCCGCGTGAACCGGTGTGCATCAAGACCATCTGGGGCAAGGGTTACCTGTTCAATCCGTTCGCGTGGGAGCTGTAAATGCTGCGGTTATTTCTCGGTCTGTTTGTGATGATGACGGTTGGCCTGGTACTGGGGTTGCAAACTGTCGAGCGCACGTTCGATGCGCTGCTCGCAGGTCAAATGCAGAGCTACAACCGCGAGGCGGTGCGTGGTCAGGCCTGGTCGCTGGTGGAGCAGTTGCGCGGCCTGGACGGTCCGGCGCGGGAACGCCAATTGGAAACCGTGCGCCCTCACTACGGTTTGAGCTTGAGCCTGGTCGAAACGGATCAACTGGCCCTGACCGATCAGGAAAAAGCCGAGTTGGCCCAAGGCCTGCTGGTGCTGCGTGACAAGTACACGCAGTTCATCTCGCGCATTGACGACGGTTCGCAGTTGCTCAGCATCAAGCTGCCGGCCGAGCCGAGTCTGATGCCGTTCTACATTGCCGCGGCCTATTTCATGATCGCGGTGATGATCGGTTTCGTGTTGTTATTCTGGGTGCGCCCACACTGGCGAGATCTGGAGAAACTGCGCCTCGCCGCCGAACGCTTTGGCGACAACAACCTGTCGGCGCGAATCCAGCTGTCCAAGCGCTCGAACATTCGCGACTTGTCCGAGCATTTCAACCTGATGGCTGCGCGCATCGAAGGCCTGATCGCCAATCAGCGTGAGCTGACCAACGCGGTGTCCCATGAATTGCGCACGCCGATTGCCCGGCTGTCGTTCGAACTCGATCAGCTCAAGCAACAATCCGATCCGAGCCAGCGTCGCGAACTGATTGCCGACATGTACGCCGACCTCGGCGAGCTGGAAGAAATGGTCTCGGAGCTGCTGACCTACGCCAGCCTTGAGCGCGGTGCCACGGTCATTACCCGGGAGAATATTCAGGCCAACAGTTGGCTCGACAGCGTGGTCGGCAGCGTGGCGCTGGAGGCCGAAGCAGCCGGGGTACAGCTGCTGATTGTCGAGTGCCGGGTCGATGAGGTGCGCATCGAACCGCGCTTCATGGCGCGCGCGGTGATCAACCTGCTGCGCAATGCCATTCGCTATGCCGAAGAGCGAGTGGAGGTGTCGTTGGTGCGCACCGGTGATCATTACGAAGTCCAGGTCAACGACGACGGGCCGGGCGTGCCGGTGGACGGACGGGAGAAAATCTTCGAACCGTTCTCGCGCCTGGACGCCAGTCGGGATCGCCGCACGGGTGGCTTCGGCCTGGGCCTGGCCTTGGTGCGGCGGGTGTCGCAGTCCCATGGCGGGCAAGTGCAAGTGGCGGATTCGCCGTGGGGCGGGGCGTCGTTTCGCATGACCTGGGTGCATCAGGATTAGGTGCGGTGCTGCGGCCAACGCCATCGCCGGCAAGCCAGCTCCTACAGTTTGTACGCGTACCGTGTAGGAGCTGGCTTGCCAGCGATGGCGTCATCGGCAACACCCTCAAATCAAAAGCTGTAAACGACCTGCCCAGCCACCGAAGTCTGCATCCGACGCTCGACAATCGGACTGTCCGCCGCTTTACCACCCAGGTACTGCACCGCCAGCACCGTCGTAAAACTCCATTCATCGTTGATCGGCAGCGACCAGGTCAGATCCGCCCCCCGACTCACCAGGCCACCTTTGGTGTCATACGCCTTGAACTTGCTGCGCGACGCCTGAGCGCTGCTCACGCCATACCAGGTGCGCATGTAATTGCTGTCGCCGAACTGACTGTTCAGGCTGCCGACGACCTTGCCGTAGTCACCTTCATAAAACGGCGCGCTGATGCTCAGTTTCAATCGGTTCCAGGCTGAGCCGGTGTCGTGTTCGTCCTCGTCTTCTTCAAGCGCATGTTCATAACTGGCGCCGAGAATGATCGGCCCCATGTGATAGGTCCCGTCCAGCCCCAGCAAGGGGCGCGACTTGATCGAGCCCATACCGTTGAGCTCATCCGAGCCCTTGAAACCGCTTTTACGGTCCTTGCGCACATCACTTGCGCCGACGTAGACGCTGAGGCCGAAGTCGTCTTCATCAAACGCCCAGCCAAGACCCTTTTGCGTGTCGAGAAAGAAACCATAAGGGCTGACGATTTCGCCGCCCAGCAACGGCGCGACTACGCGTTCATCACTGCCGCTGTAACGCGGCGCACTGGCAGCGCCGGCGCGCAGGCTGTAGTGCCAGTCTTCGGCATACAAGGAGGTGGAGGGGAGGAGCAGGCAAAAAGAGGTCAACGGCAAATACAGCGAACGAAACATGGGAGCACCCTGGGTGATAGTGGATGCGCCCATGCTAGGCGGGTGCCGCCCGGCAATCTTTGGCAGCTTTGTCGCAAAACTGTCAAAGACTGTGAACGGGGTTGGCGAGCGGTGAGTCGCCTGTGGCGAGGGCGTAAATCCCTCGCCACAGAATCAGCTTAGAAGTCCCACTTGGTGGTCAGCATCAGGTTGCGCGGCTCGCCGTAGAACGTGGTGTCGAAGTTGCCCAGGCCGGTCAGGTACTTCTTGTCGAAGATGTTGTTGGCGTTGGCGGTGAAGCTCAGGTGCTCGTTGTACTGGTAACGGGTCATCAGGTCCACGAGGGTGTAGCCGCCCTGTTTGATCCGGGTGTAGTCGCCAGCGGGAGCGCTGTAGATTTTGCCGTAGAAAGCGCTCTGCCAGCTGATGCCGCCGCCAACGGTCACTTTGTCCAGGGCGCCAGGCAGGCGATAGGTGGTGAACGTGCGCACAACGTGCTCGGGTTTGCTGGTGGACAACGGGTAACCGAAGATCCGCTGCTCGTCTTTGTCACGGGTGCGTGCGTAGGTGTAACCGGCCATCAGGTTCCAGCCATCGGCCAGTTCGCCGGCCAGTTCCAGTTCCACACCTTTGGTGGTGGTGCCGTCGACGGCTTTGTAGATGCCTTCGTTGGTGATTGCGTTGGTGCCGGTTTGCTCGGCGACGCCGTCCTGCTCGATGCGGAACAACGCCAGGCTGGCATTCAGCCGGCCATCGAGGTAAGCGGCTTTCAGACCGGTTTCGTAGCTGACGCCTTCAACCGGTGCCAGGGTCATGCCACTGGCATCCTTGTTGGTCTGTGGCTGATAGATCGAGGTGTAGCTGGCGTATACCGAGTACACGTCGTTCAAGTCATAGACCACGCCGGCGTAAGGCGTGACGACGCCGTGTTCCTTGTAGCTCGCGTGGGTGTCGTCCAGCGGTGAGTCCACGTTGTAGCGGTAATCTTCGTTGTACTTGAAGGTGCTCAGGCGGCTGCCGAGGATGACCGACAGATCATCGGTCGGGCGCAGGCGAGTGGCGAGGTACACACCGTTCTGGCTCTGGGTGCGTTCATATTTTCCGTTTGCCGGGAACTCCTGTTTCGGCAGATGGCCGTCCCAGTCGTAGATGCTCCCCGGGACCATTTCGAAGGCGCTGGTGTCGTAGGTGGAACCGGTCTGGCGGGAGTGGGACGTCATGACGCCGGCCACCAGGTCATGCTCGCGACCGCCCAGTGAGAAGGGGCCGGAGACGTTCACGTCGGCGGTGTCCTGCACGCGATGACCTTCCCAGCGACCCCAGAAGAGGAACATGCCGTCGCCGGTATCGCGGTTCGGGTTGCCACCGCTGGCCGAGGCCAGTTGGGTGTCGTGTTCGGTGGTTTTCTCGCTGAGGCTGGCCTTGAATTTCCAGTCGTTGGCCAGCGCTTGTTCCAGCGAGGCAAAGTATGTGATTTCGTCGAAATCGCGGCGGCTCCAGTCGGCCGCCGGGTTGAAGCTGCGCGAAAAGTCGGTACGGCCGCCGTCGGAGAAATACGTCGGGTTGCCGGTCCAGGAACTGCCGCGAGGTGTGGCGCTGGACTTGTCGATGCCGAATGTCAGCAGGGTATCGTCGGTCAGGTCGGCTTCGAGGATGCCGTAGTACAGGTCTTTCTTTTGGCTGTAGTGGTCAATGTAGGAATCCTTGTCCTGGTACACGCCGACAAAGCGCCCGCGCACGTTGCCCGAGTCAGTCAGCGAACCGGAAATATCGCCGGAGGTGCGGTAATTGTCCCAGGAACCGACGGTGCCGCTGATCGAGGCCTTGAACTCTTTGGTCGGCTTCTTGCGGATCAGGTTGACGGTGGCGGACGGGTCGCCAGCGCCGGTCATCAGGCCGGTCGCGCCCTTGACGACCTCGATGCGGTCGAGGCTGGCGGAGTCGTCGCTGTTGTTCGGGTTTTCCCCATAAACACCGTCGTACGGCTGGTTGACCCCGTCGTACTGGAAGTTGGTGATGGCAAAGCCGCGGGCGGAAAACTCGGTACGGTCGCTGTCGTATTTCTGCGTCGAAACACCGGGGGTGTTACGCAACGCATCGCTGATGCTTTGCACACCGCGATCGTCCATTTGCTGGCGGGTAATCACCGTGACCGATTGCGGTGTTTCACGCAGCGACAACGGCAGGCCGGTGGCCGAAGACGTTGAGCCGGTGGTGTAGGAATGGGTGTCCTCGGTGGTCGCGCCCAAGGCGACACCATTGATGTTCGTCGCACCCAGTTGCAGCACGCCATCGTCCTTGGCTGCCGTTTTGCCGGTGGCCGTTTCGGCGGCATGGGCGGTGGAGGCAAGGCTCAGCAGAGCGGCCGGAAGGGCCAGTGCCAAGGGGCACAGGGCAAAACGAAAACGCGCAGCAATTGGGTGCGACATGGAGATCCCTTTGTATCGAATCGATCGGTAAGTGAAAGGCTTCTGAGGGTTAACCGAACGAAAAACGCAAAGGGGAACTGCCGTGTGAAAAAAATCCAGGTTTTGATTAGCGAGCCAGACCCAGTCGCTCGTGCCACTGTGCGATGGACTCCTCGGGCCAGATCTCGCACTGCCGATCACCGGCATGCGCCGCAACCTCCACCCACGGCGCTTTCGAATTGAGCATCACGTGCGTGTACTCGGGTGGCACCGGCAACGCCGTATCAATGGCCGAGGCGAACGGGTGAATCAGTTCCGGCCATTCAGGGCTGAACAGCCACAAGCCCGAGCCACACACCGAGCAGAAGTGCCGCTCTGCCGTGCTGCGGTGTGCGCGTTTGGCATCTTCGTCCTTGAGTCGTGCGTGATAGATCGCGATGGATTTGCGACCGCGCACCTTGAGGCTGGCGGCATCGCCCGCGATGTTGACCGAGTAACCGCCACCGCCCTGGGTCTTGCGGCAGATCGAGCAATAGCAACGTTGGTAAGGGTAGGGGTGGGCGCTGGTCAGACTGAACGACACGGCACCGCAGTGGCAGGAGCCTTCGAGTCGCATGGCAGAACCTCCAAATGATTGGCTGTTACTTCCCTGACCGCCCCGAAAACCGGTGGTTCATTGCTGGATCGGCACCAGGATCGCATCGCCGGTTGCCACCAGCTTCAACTGATCCCCTGTTTGTGCGAACAGTTCGGCACGGGCAAACACCTGCTTCTTGCCAGACTTCACCACCTGGCCGCGCGCAATGAACACTTCACCGACGGCGGGTGCAAGGCAATTCACCGAAAAATGCGATGCCAGGACATTGCCAGCGACCGTTCCGGCCGCAAACCCACAGGCGGTATCGAGCAGCGCGCCAATCAGGCCGGCATGCAGAAAACCTGCGTATTGCGCCATGTCCGCCTCGCGAAAAGCCAGGGTCAGTTCCACCTCGCCCGGCTCGGTGCGAGTGACCTCGAAACCGGCCCAGCGGTTGAAGGCGGACGTTGAGTTGATCTTTTTGAGTGCATCAAGCATGGCGAATCCCTCCGGTTGAGGCATCAACATGCGCCGGGTTCTGGGGGATGTCATGGTGGATAAAGAAGGGTGATGGGCGGGTGGCTTGGTGGTGAATATTCAGGCCTTATCGCTAGCAGGCTAGCTCCCACATTGGATCTCCAGTGTTCATGAGAACACTGTGGGAGCTAGCCTGCTGGCGATAAACGAAAACACGGTCCCACTGGACGCCCACCGCCCGCCAAGTCAGCATGAGCAACTCGAATCGGGAACCGACCCATGCGACGACTACCTTCCCTTGCAGCCCTCAAAACCTTCGAATGCGCCGCTCGCCACGCCCACTTCGGCCGGGCCGCCGCAGAGCTGTGCGTCACCGACAGCGCCGTCAGCCATCAGATCCGCCAGCTCGAAGAGCAACTGGGCGTGTCGCTGTTCATCCGCGAAGGCCGGCAAATCCGTCCGACCATGGCCGCCGGGCGCCTGATGCAAAGCCTGCAGCAAGCCTTCGAACTGATTGGTGAAGCCTGCGATGAACTGCGCGATCCGTCGTCGCTGGCGGTGTTGCGCCTGGCGGTGACGGCCGAGCTGGCGCAAAAGTGGTTGATGCGTCGCCTCACGGATTTCTACGCGCGCTATCCGCACATCACCTTGCACCTCTACGAACAACCAATCGATGCCACCGCGCCGGGGGAAGACATCGACCTTGCGATCACCTACGGCACCGGCCCGGTGGACAGCAGCGCGTACTTCGTTCGGCCATTGCCGGCATTGCAGTTCTTCCCGGTGTGCAGCCCCGGCCTGTTCAACCAGGGCGCCCTGAAAACCCCGAAGGACCTGGCGCGCCACTGCCTGTTGCACGACGATCAGGACGGCAAGACCTGGACCGCCTGGCTCACCAGTCATGCCGGCGATCTACGCCCCGAACGACAGTTGTATTTCGCCCATGCCGGCCTGGCGCTGGAAGCCGCGGCCCAGGGACAGGGCGTGGCCATGGGCGATAACCTCACGGCGCAGGAAGACTTGCTCAGCGGTCGACTGGTCCGGCCGTTTACCTCAAGCATGACTGCGCTGGGCCAATACGCGCTGGTGTGTGAACGAGTGCGCCTGGAGCGTCCGGCTGTGGCGCAGATGCTCGAATGGTTCAACGATCAGCTGATCGATTGATGAGTTGAATTCAACTATTCCGAAATAATCATCGTTGGCGAGGAGGGTGCCGACGACCTTAGCCTGTGGTCATTCCAATCCCCGTCAACGAGGTTTGACCATGGCACGTTCGCTCGACACCACCCCAAAACAAGACGGCTTCCGCCTGCCCGGCGAATTCGAAACCAAGGCCGGTTGCTGGCTCGGCTGGCCGGAGCGCACCGATGTCTGGCGCAACGGGGCCAAGCCGGCGCAGAAAGTCTGGGTGCAGATCGTCACCGCCATCTCTCAAAGTGAACCGGTCACCGTGTGTGCCTCCGCCGCGCAATTCGCCACGGCGCGCCGTCAGTTGCCGCCGCAAGTTCGCGTGGTGGAAATGACCTGCAACGACACCTGGTTCCGGGACAGCGGTCCGTGCTTTGTGGTGAATGACGCCAGCGGCGAAGTACGCGGCGTCGACTTCGAATTCAACGCGTACGGCGGCCTCGATGGCGGCTTGTATTACCCGTGGGACAAGGACGACCAGATCGCCAGCAAGATCCTCGAAATCGAACGTTTCGACCGCTACCGCGCACCGCTGATCGCCGAACTCGGCGGCATCCAGAGTGACGGCCAGGGCAGCATCCTCACCACCGAACAATGCCTGCTCAACCGCAATCGCAACCAGCACCTGGGTAAGGAAGAAGTCACCCGGCGGCTGACGGACTACCTCGGCGCCGAGCAAGTCATCTGGCTGCCGCGCGGTTGCAAGTTCGACGAAACCGACGGTCACGTCGACGACCTCGCGTGCTTCGTGCGTCCCGGTGAAGTGGTGCTGCAATGGACCGACAACCGCGATGACCCGCAATGGGAAATCTATCAGGAAGCCTACGACGTCCTTCGCAGCACCCGTGACAGCCGTGGCCGCGAGTTGATCGTACACAAACTGCCACAACCCGACGTGCTGGAATGGACTGCAGAAGAAGCCGAAGGTCTGGACCAGCAAGACAGCACCCACACCCGTCAGGCCGGCACCAAAATCTGCGCGTCGTATATCAACTACTACGCCGGCAACACCTCGATCGTGGTGCCGCTGTTTGGTGATCGTAACGATCAGGTGGCACTGGCGACACTGGCTGAGCTGTTCCCGCAGCACAAGATCGTCGGCATCGAAAACTCCCGGGAAATCCTGCTCGGCGGCGGTAACGTCGCGTGCATCACCATGCCTCAATACGCTGGTAAAGGAGTGTGATCATGGGCCTGCACAAACTGACTCAAGCGTTATTGCTGGTGCTTGCACCCTTGTGTGTGCAGGCCGCCGACAGCGCCAGACCGGTGGTGAACCTGTACATCTGGGGCGAATACCTGGCCCCGGATACCCTGACCAATTTCGAGAAAAAGACCGGCATCCATGTGATCGCCGATCATTTCGATTCCCTGGAAACCGTCGAGACCAAACTGCTCACCGGTCGCAGTGGTTATGACCTGGTGCTGACGGCGGGGCAGCATTTGTCCAGGGCGATCCAGAGCGGTGCCATTCAAACCTTGAACCTGCAACGGTTGCCGCACTTTGCCGGCGTCGGTGAAGAGTTCCGCCAGCACATGGCGGTGTTCGATCCGGGCAATCGTTACGCCGGGATTTATGCCTGGGGCACGACCGGTGTGGGTTATCAGGAAGAGGCCGTCAAAAAGCGCCTGCCGGAGGCGCCAACGGACAGTTGGGCGATGCTGTTCGATCCGGCGGTGGTCTCGAAATTTGCCGATTGCGGCGTGAGTTTGCTCAACGATCCCAACGAGGTGTTCGCCGCGGTGATGAAGTACATGGGGCTGGACATCAACCGCCAGAACCTCGATGACCTGAAGCTGGCCGAGCAGCAACTGGCGAAGATCCGGCCGTACATCCGTTACTTCGACAATGACCTGAACATCAGCGACCTGGCCAATGGCAACACCTGCGTGGCGATGTCGTGGAATGGCAACGTGGCCATTGCGGCGGGTCAGGCAGAAGCCGCGAAAAAACCGTTCACGTTGACCTACCGGATACCGAAGGAGGGCACGTTGATCTGGTTCGACGCCATGGTCATTCCCAAGGATGCGCCGCATCCCGAGGCCGGGCTGGCGTTGATGGATTACCTGATGACGCCGCAAGTGATTGCGCCAATCACCGACACCATTCACTACGCCAATGCGATCACGGCGGCGGATGACTTGATCGCCCCGGCGATTCGTAATGATCCGGGGACGTATCCGTCGGCGCAGGTGCGGGCTTCGTTGTATAGCAAGAATGACAATGGCAAGGCGTTCAACCGGGCGTTGATTCGGGCGTTCAGTCGGTTGAAATCGGGGTTGTGACTGGATTTGAGTGATGTGTTGAATGGGCTGGCGCCATCGCGAGCAGGCTCGCTCCCACAGGGGATCTCCAGCGTTCACAAAATCCCTGTAGGAGCGAGGCCGGCTTGGCGGCAAAGAACGATAATGCGGACTATTTGGCTGGCACCCGCCACAAATACCAGGACGCTACCGTTCGATAAGGGCTCCACTCCAGGCCGATCTCGACCATCTGTTTGCGCGTCGGCTGCACCTCCAGGCCCTTCAACCGCCGATAGCCCTCACGTACCCCAAAGTCATCCGCCGGCAGGATGTCCGGGCGCTCCAGGCTGTAGATCAGCAGCATCTCCACGGTCCAGCGCCCAACGCCGCGCAGGGTAATCAACTGCTCGATCAACGCCTCATCGTCCATGGCCAGCGCCGTTGCATAGTCCGGCACCACGCCGTCCAGCGCTGCTTGAGCGATGCCCTGAATGGTCGCGATTTTGCCGGCGGAAAAGCCGCAACTGCGCAGTTGATCAAACCCGCTCCCCAGAATCTGTTCGGGCCGCGGAAACGAGGCCGAAGGAAACAACGCCAGCAGCCGCCCGACAATCGCATCACCGGCCCTGGCGTGCAGTTGCTGATAGGCAATTGCCCGCACCAGCGACTCATACGGGTCGCGAGCCGCATGAGGCTGATGCAGACAAGGGCCGATGGTCGCGATATGGCGCGCCCAATCGTCGTCAATGGACGCCAGAAAACGGGGCGCGGGCTGATAGGGATCGGGCATGAGGATCAAGTGTTTCCGACGGATTTCAGCAGGGCGTTCACTTCCCCGTACGTGTAGGCCTTGAGCTGGCTGCTGTCGAGTTTGCCGGTCTCCAGAAACCCCTTGGCCAGGCCGGCCATGGCGCCGTACAGAAACTCGGCGATAGCGGACCCCGCGCTCAAACGCCGCACACCCAGCGCTTTCAACGTCTCTGGGGCGGGTAACCCCGGCAACGCGAGTACGTTCACCGGCAGCGTGGTGCCACGGCACAGCGCGGCAATCTCGTACTCTGCCGAAACGCCTGCCGCGAACAGCCCGTCCGCCCCGGCCGCTTGATACAGCGCGGCGCGTTTGAGTGTTTCCGCGACGCGGTCTTCGGCCGGCACCAAGGCTTTGAGGTACACGTCGGTGCGGGCGTTGATGAACAATTTCACCTGACGACGCTCCGCAACCTGGCGGGCGATGGAAATCTTGTGCGCCAGCAGCTCGGGCGGCGAAGCACCGTCCTCGATGTTGATTCCGACAGCGCCAGCGGCGAGCACCGCCTCAACCACTTCGGCGACCCGTGCCACGTCATCGGAATAGCCGGCTTCGATGTCCACGGTCAACGGCAGCGAAATCACGCGGGCAATGGCCTCGACGCTCGATACCAGGCGTTCGAGCGGCAGGGTGTTGCCGTCTGCGTAACCGTGCGCCCAGGCGACGGCGGCGCTGCTGGTGGCTACGGCTTTGCAGCCCAGTTGTTCAACGATGCGGGCCCCGGCGGCATCGGCAACGTTGGTGAGAATCAGCAGGCCGTCCTGATGCAGCCTGTGGAATGAGTGGTCGAGCGTATCCATCGATTTCCTTCCTTATGAAAACACCGAGTGATCAGAACGCGAGTTGATGGGTGATCTGCACCGCCGCTTTTTCCAGCCTGAGCAGAAACGCCTTGCGCGGTTGTCCTCCACCATAGCCCGTCAGCGAGCCATCTGCACCGATCACCCGGTGGCAGGGCAAGACAATCGAAAGGCGGTTGTGCCCGTTGGCCAGGCCCACGGCGCGACTGGCGCCGGGCTTGCCCAGCCGCGCGGCGATGGTGCCGTAGGTGCTGGTCTGGCCGTAAGGGATTTTCGCCAGTTCGGCCCAGACTTGCCGGGAGAACTCGCTACCGGGCAGGTGCAGGGGCACCTTGAATTCGGTCAGTTTGCCGGCGAAATAGTGCGCCAGCTCGTCTTCGATTTGCTGCAAGTGAGCGTTGAGACCGGGCGCCACTGCGTAGCCGTAACGGTTCTGCAAGGCCTCGACTTCGCGGGTCAGCGCCGGCCGATCCAGAAACTCCAGCAGTACCAGCCCACGCCGTTCGGCCATGGCGATCATCGGCCCCAGCGGGGTGGTCAGGCGTGTGAACAACAGTGGCTCGCTGTGGGCCGCGCGGCCGGGCGTGATGTGGAAGGATTTTTGAAACGCATCGCGAAATCCACTCAGCGATTCGTACCCCGAATCGAACGCCGCGCTGTCAATGGAATCGCCTTGTCTGATCCCGCCCAGTGCCATGCCGAGGCGCCGGGTACGCAACCATGCATGAAAGGTCATGCCGAAATGCTGTTTGAACCAGCGGCGCAGTTTCAGCGGCTCAATGCCCTCGGCCAGCAGCTGCACATCGGTCCAGCGCCGCTCGGGGTCGGCGTCCACCGACTTGAGCAGATTTTGCACCCAGTCCGGGGCAATGGCGGCAGCGTCCAGCGGTTTGCATCGCAGGCAGGCTCGATAACCGGCGGACAGGCACTCATCCGCATGGGCGAAGAATTCGACATTCTCCGGTTTCGGCTTGCGCGCCGTGCAACTGGGGCGGCAAAAGATCCCGGTGGTTTTGACCGCGGTAAAAAACACTCCCTCGTACGCGGTGTCGCGTTCGAGCATGGCGCGGACCATCTCGGCGTGGGGAGGGAGCAAAGTGTCTTGTAAGTTCATGGCATGAGCATAAGACGCGGCGCTCGGCACCTCCACCGGAAAATCGACAGAGAATTCCAGTGAGCAGTCGGGCTCTACGTGTTCTCGATTTCGGACTTGTTCTTCTGACGGTCGATTAGCACCTGGGTAACGAGGATTCCCCATATGACCGCTAATAAAAGATTGAACGTGATGAGCCTGAACACTGCAAAAAAAGCTCCGTATATCGCCATGGTCAGGATAGCCATACGTATGAGTGTCCAGTGAATGGGCTCTGATCTGATCGATGACAGTTTGAAAATGACAGGGCCAAAAAGTAAGGCCGAATACACTAACAAGCCGCTTAATCCCCCGACCATCAACATATAAAATGGCCAGTTATGCACGTAGGCCACTTGTTTGGCTTCCGAAACGTTGTCAGAGGTCTCCCAGCGCATTTCGTGTTTGACTCCCAATCCATTGCCCATTATCGGGTGAGGCACAAACATTTCCCAGGCGATTTTATATTCATCCATGCGTGCAGAAATATTGAAGTCTTTTGTTGTTTTATTGTCTGAAAATACTTCCGGTTGAATGGAGCGATAGTTGTCGGGTGCGGGCGGTGCTTCAAATGTGCTGGTGTCGTTCGGTGTTGTCTCTGTCGATATGTTTTGTTCGGAGGTGGAAAGTGCTGTTGTCGAAATAAGTGCGTCGGGCTCGACAATAGTGTCAACAGGCGTGGTGTTGAGTTCTGAGGTTGGCAGGGCGATCAATTGGCTCATTCGGCCAATCCAGATATCCTGAATGCCCGTAGAGTAAATAAATATCAAGCCCGCCGCGCCGAGCGCCGTGAGGGTTGTAATAAATCTCGGCAGCACCTCTTTGCGGTAAACGATGAGGTAAACCAGGAATATAAACATCGCCAGTAATGAGCTCAGTAACATGCTTCTGGTAAACGTGATAAGTATTGCGATCATGCAGGACAGGGCCATCAGCAAACCTGTCGTCGCTGCGGCCTTTGGCTGCGCCAATGAGGCCAGGGTTACACCGATGACGAGCCCGACAGGCAGGAGGGCGTCCGTGGCCTGTGCGATCGACATGGTTATTCTGTCGCGCATGGGGCCAATAGCGTCGGCGTATTCACTTGCAACGGTTTCCGGGATTCTGAGCGCTTGGTCATCGACCGAAAGAAGCCAATAAGGCCGCCATATGTCGTTGTGAAAATAATAAAAAATAATAAAACCCGCGAGCATGAATATTGACGTTGCGATTGAAATTCCAATCCAGCGAATCCGGTTGCCGTCCTTGCCTATCAATACCGCGACAGGTAAAAAATTCAACATGAAAAGAAAAGGAATAATTCCTCTGGTCCAGTCCCTGAGCGGGATGTTGTTGTTCAGCGCAACTGCCAGGTTTATCGTTATTGCAGTCGAGGCTGCCAGTATTGTAAGTCCCCAAAGTTTTAAGTGAGGGCGAGCGGCGGGGGAGCGCAGGCACTCAATAAAAGTGCCTGCTGTAATGACAACCAAAAGAACGGCAAATGAAAATTCTTGTAAGCCAACTGTAACGGGGGCCGGAGGTAACGCAAGTGCCAGCGGGAATAGTGTCAGCATTCCTAGCCATGGCGAAAAAACCGCCATGATGATAACGGAGGCCATGCCGGCAACAGCCATAAAAAGAATAGTGTCGTTTTCTTGTGTCAGGCCAATAGCAGTCAGCGCTGCAATAATGATTGCAGCGCTATTTTTAATGCGGATCATAGTGTTCAATACCATGAGTCACTCTCCCTCAGGAGAGCGTCTTTAGGATGGCTTGAAGCGGTTGGATATGACCAAGTCGCCCCTGTCCATGATTCAACTTGCAACGAACCAGTCGATGCGATTAATTCAGCCGGTCAGCACAATTGAATTGCACATTCATACGTGCTGTCAGCCCTGTGCTTATGAATCGGACATTGACCAACGACTGGGCAGGCGTCTCTGTTATCCGGCACGCTGAATAAATCATGAGGTGTCCTTTCAGGCATTCTTGGGAGCCCGGGAATCAGGGCGCGGGCAGAAGAAGATACCGACACACTCAGTTGCTGAATGTAGGAAAGTTCCTGAAATGGGTACTCCGCTTTCCCTGTATCAAGCGCCAGCATCTGAAGCTGCGGAGCAGGCATCAAAACCCTGGGCAGGTGGTAAGCGGAGGAGGAGCAAGGCGAGGCGAGGGGGGGGAGACACTACTATCGTGGCCCGGCGACGCCCAGGATTAAGGGCGTCGCGGTTTTCAATGCCGTGGACTCGAAAAACGGTGACCTGACCGCTTTTTTACAAAGCCACCTCTTCCTTGATAGAGGACTGGCTTTTGCGGCGATCGGCAAGTATCTGGGCAAATATGAGTCCCCAGATAACGGAAATCAAAAGATTGAAGGTGATGAGCCGGAAGACAGCGAAGAAAGCACCATAGACAGTCATGGTCAGTACGGCCGCACGGATAATGGTCCAGTGCGTCGACTCAGACTTGACCCAGGACAACCTGAAAAACAGCGGCCCGATCAGGACGACCGAATAAACAAGGAAGCCAGCGATGCCGCCGACCATCAAAATATAAAAAACCCAGTTGTGCACATAAGCAACCCATTTGGTTTGCCGCTCATTCTCAACGGTCTCCCACTGCATTTCGTGCTTGATACCCAGGCCGTTGCCTAATACGGGATGGCTGACAAACATGTTCCAGGCAATTTTGTACTCTACCAGCCTGGACGAAACGTTAAAGTCCAGTTTTTCTTTCAAGACAGGGTCTTTACTGTAGAACTCCTTCAGGTTGCCAGTTTTTATTTCTGTCAGTTGGTTCATTCGCCCAATCCATATGTCTTGCATGCCAGTGGCGAAGATGAAGACCACGCCAGCTACGCCTAACGCTGCTCCAATTTTCACGACTTTAAGCCGCATTTCCTTGCGGAACATGAATATAAAAGCGGTAAACACAAATGCGATGAGCAGCGAACTCATCAACATGCTTCGGGTGAAGGTGATCAGTACGGCGAACAGGCAGGTCAAGGCCATCAAAAAACCGATTGCGACGACACTTTTGCGGCGAGCCAGGGTCGCCAGGACGACGCCCAACACGACCCCGACGGGCAACAAGGCATCCGTTGCCTGCGCCACCACCATTGTCACCCTGTCGCGCATCGGGCCAAGGGCGTCGGAATATTGCAGGGCAGCAGTTTCGGACATTCTGACGACCTTGTCGTCTACCATCACAAGCCAGTAGGGCAGCCAGATGTCGTAGTAAAAATAGTAAAAAATAATATAACCGGAGAACAGGAATATGAGTGTGGCAATGGACCCGCCGAGCCAACGTATCCTGCTCTCATCGTTGCCTACGAGTATCGCGACAGACAAAAAGTTATAAATGAAGAGAAACGGAATTGCGCCGCGCACCCAGTCGACCAACGGCACGCCGTTTTTTACCGCGACGAACAGGTTGACTGCCAATACAAACAATCCGACAAGTAATGCCAGGCCGAAATACTTGAGTGCCGCCTTGTTCGCGGATCGTGAAAGTTTTACCAGTACACCCACAAAGATGACGCCCATTAGCAGGGCGAACGAAAGTTCGGTGATTCCGATGGTGGCAGGTGCCGGGGGCAGAGAGAACAGCAGGGGGAATAACGCGAGCATTCCCAGCCAGGGCGAAAACGCCGCCAGGATGATGAGTGAGCAAATACCGGCGACACCCAGATAAAAAACAAAACCGTGTTCTTGTATCAGACAAATAGCGGTAAGCGCTGCAAGTGCAATTGTTGCGCTATTTTTATTAAAAATCATGTTTATTACCTTGATTACTTCCGTGTTAGTAAGGGGGGGGCACCTTGAGCGAGGGCCTCAGCAACTGACCTTTTCAGTTCGGTCTGGTTCCATCGACTCAAAGCGAGAGCCCGTCAAAACGATAATGCAGCTGGTTAACCTGGCATTGACAAAGTTCCGGAATTGCGCTGTTGGCGGCCAAGTTGCCGTTAAATCACCCGCCGACAGGCTAGATTCGGTGGGGGCTGGCGCTATGACCATAGGTCGGATCAATTCTGAAATATTTTGAAGTGAGCATTCTAGTCAGTGTGCTGATGTAACGCGAGGGGTGTCATGGCTATTCGGGACGGGAGGTCAGAGTCGCAGTCCTTGTTCGGCTTTTGGAAATGCTCGGTTTGAAGCCGTGACGAAGGACGTTACCGGGAGCTTGAATGCCTGGATGCGCGATGGACCTGAAATGAATGAATCCGTTTTTCGAGTGTTCGCTGTCGGCCTGGAGCAGACAAATCAGCAGGCGTGAAACACTTCAACCACGGCGTGCCATCAGCAACACCGAAGCCGCCGCCGACAACAACCCCGCACAGCAGCGATTGAAAATCTGCTTGCCCCGAGGTTTCGCAAACCAGCGACGCATGTGCAGGCCCATGTAGGCGTAGGCGCCGATGGCGATCCATTCCAGGATCAGGAACAGCGCACCCAGCACCGAAAATTGCGGCGTCACGGCCTGGTTCGGGTCGACAAACTGCGGTAGGAATGCAGTGAAAATCAGGATCGCCTTCGGGTTGCCGGCTGCCACCAGGAACTCCTGTCGCGCCAATGTCAGCATCCCCGCCGGCGCGCCAGTCACAACGTTTTCAGCCCCCGGATCCGCGCGCCACAATTGCCAGGCGAGGTAGAACAGGTACGCCGCGCCGACAATCTTGATCCCGTAGAACAACAATTCCGACGTTTGCAACACCACCGCCAGACCTGCCGAGGCAAGGGCGATCATCCCGGCGAATGCCAGCAGTCGACCGATCCCGGCCACACACGCGGTGCGGTAACCGTAACGCGTCGAATTGCTGACCGACAGCAGGTTGTTCGGACCCGGTGCCATGTTCAGGGCGAAGCAGGCCGGGAGAAAAAGGGACAGGGTGGCGAGGTCCATGATCGGCTCCAGAAGCGAGAGCGATATTTTTATCACAGGTGCCGTGCGGTCCAACCCATACAGTGGCGAACGGCACGTCCCGTACAATCGCTTACTTCGCGAACTTCTTCGCCCCCGCCACACATAGAATCACCGCCACGGTCACCGCCAGCATGCCGATGCTGACCTGCTCGTGAAGCAAGGTCGCCGCCAGCGCCAAGCCAAAAAATGGCTGCAGGAGTTGAAGTTGTCCGACCGCGGCAATCCCGCCCTGAGCCAGCCCGCGATACCAGAAAACGAAGCCGATCAGCATGCTGAACAGCGACACGTAACCCAGGCTGAACCAGGCCGGTGTGCTGATCCCGGAGAACGATGCGGGGGCGAGCCACCAGGTCAACAGCGCCATCACCGGCAGCGACAACACCAGCGCCCAGCAAATCACCTGCCAGCCGCCCAGTGTTCTGGACAGTTTCGCCCCTTCGGCATAACCCAGACCGCACGCGAGGATGGCCAGCAGCATCAGGATGTCGCCTTCAGGTGAGGCGGTCAGGCCTTGGGAGGCGGCAAATCCCACCACCAGCAGGCTGCCCAGCACCGAGAAAAACCAGAATACCGGCCGCGGCCGCTCACCACCGCGGATCACGCCGAACACGGCGGTCGCGAGCGGCAGCAAGCCGACGAAGACGATGGAGTGCGCCGACGTCACGTATTGCAACGCCAGCGCCGTCAACAGTGGAAAGCCGACCACCACGCCCATGGCCACGATGAACAGCGGCAACAGTTGGCTCTTTGCAGGGCGCTTTTCCTTGAACAGCCACAGCATGCATAGCGCCAGTACGCCAGCAATGGTTGCACGGGCGACGGTCAGGAAAACCGGGTCGAATTCCAGCACTGCCACTCGCGTGGCCGGCAGCGAGCCGCTGAAGATCACTACGCCGATCAACCCGTTGATCCACCCGCTGGTGGTCTTTTCCCGGGGCTCGATATGCAGGTTCGATACGCGTTCCATTGAGGTCACACTCGATAATTGTTTTCGCGGCGGGTTGCCTTGAGCGCATCGTATGGCTGACTATAAAGACAATCAAAAAATTGTCATGGATACATCTCGAGATGCCGCGCTCCCGATACAAGTCGCTGGTTGATTCCTTTGCCACTGATATCCGTTGCGGACGTTTGCCGCCGGGCACTCGCTTGCCCACGCACCGCCAGTTGGCCGAGTCAGAAGGGCTGGCCCTGGTCACGGCCAGCCGGGTGTATGCAGAGCTTGAGGCGATGGGGCTGGTGAGTGGGGAAACCGGGCGGGGCACGTTCGTTCGGGAAACGTCGTTGCCGCCCGGCCATGGCGTTGATCAACCCGAAGTGGCCGCGGGCGTGATGGACCTGAATTTCAACTACCCCTCATTGCCCGGCCAGGCCGATCTGTTGCGCAACGCCTTGCGTCAGCTCGCGTTGTCCGGCGATCTGGAATCCCATCTGCGCTACCAGCCGCATGGCGGGCGCCTGCATGAGCGCGCGTCGGTCGCCAGCCATTTGCGCACGCGAGGGCTGAGCGTAGAGGCCGGGCAGGTATTGATCGTCAGCGGTGCCCAGCATGGTTTGGCGGTGACGATGATGGCGCTGCTGAAACCGGGCGATGTGATCGCGGCAGACGCGTTGACCTACTCGGGTTTCAAAGTGCTGGCGCAAGCGTTGCACCTTGAAATCGTGCCCATTCCCGTCACCGAGACCGGACCCGATCTCGATGCACTCGACACACTCTGTCGGCGTCGTTCGGTGCGGGCCGTCTACACCATGCCGACCCTGCACAACCCGCTGGGCTGGGTGATGGACGCGGCGTGGCGGAACCAGCTCGTATCGATAGCGCGCGCCCACGACCTGCTGATCATCGAGGACGCCGCCTACGCGTTTCTCGCTACTGACCCGCCACCACCAGTGGTCCAATTGGCGCCGGAAAGGACGGTCTACGTTTCAGGTTTTTCGAAGAACGTCGCCACCGGCCTGCGTGTCGGCTTCGTTGCTGCGCCGGCTGAAAAGGTCCCGGCACTGGAACGCGTGATCCGGGCGACCACCTGGAATACGCCTGGCGTGATGACCGCGATTGCCTGCGCATGGCTCGACGATGGAACCGTCAGCAAACTCGAGGAGCAAAAGCGCGCGGACGCACAAGCCCGGCAAGCCCTGGCTGCGGAGCTTCTGAAAGGGCTGCCTTGCATCACTCATCCTTCTTCCTACTTTTTGTGGCTGCCTCTGGCGGAGGACGCCAGGGCGGACCAGATCGCCGTGGAGTTGATACAAGAGCAAGTGGCCGTTTCCACCGCCGAACCCTTTTCCGTCGCTGCCAACGTGCCCCATGCGATCCGATTGGCGCTGGGGTCGGTGGACATGGATTCTCTTCGGGCAGCGTTGATCAAGGTGAAGCGGGTGGTGGGCGCTTATTCCTAGAACGGTTGGGCAGTTTTCTTCAATACGCGGACCAGCCCGCGCCTTACCGTGAGGCCTGGTTCAACTGAATTGAAGAAGGTATGCAATGAGTCTGATTATTTCGATGGCGGCGTTTGCCCTGGTGGCCTCGATTACGCCGGGGCCGGTAAACATCGTTGCGTTGAGTTCCGGCGCGCAGTTCGGTTTTCGCGCCAGTCAGCGCCACGTGGTCGGGGCAACGCTGGGTTTTGTGTTGCTGCTGGTGTTGATGGGGTTGGGGCTGCATGAAGTGTTGCAGGCATGGCCGGCGCTGACGCGGGTGGTGCAACTGGCCGGCGTGGCGTTTCTGTTGTTCATGGCGTGGAAACTGGCGGCGGACAACGGGCAACTTGATGCAAAGGAGTCGGGGCGGGCGCCGTCGATGGTGTATGGCGCGGTCATGCAGTGGCTCAACCCGAAAGCCTGGCTGGCCTGCGTGGCCGGCATGGGCGCGTTTGTCGCCGATGGCGAGGCGCGGCTGGTCTGGCAGTTTGCCGCGGTGTATCTGGTGATCTGCTACCTGTCCGTCGGTTGTTGGGCGTACGCCGGGACTTTTCTGCGCGGCTATCTGAACAACCCGGCGGGGATGCGCGTGTTCAACCGGATCATGGCGCTGTTGCTGGCGATGAGTGCGATTTACCTGTTGCTGCCCTGATCGATCATTCAGCCGCGATACTGCCCCGGTGTCGCCGCCAGATGCTGTTTGAACGCCCGCTGAAAATGCGCCTGATCGGCAAACCCGGCTTCCAGCGCCACGTCAGCGATCAGCTTGCCGCTGCGCAGTCGATCCTGGGCAAACTGGATGCGTCGGTTGACCAGAAATGCGTGGGGAGTCATGCCGTAATGCTGTTTGAAGGCGCGGATCAGGTAGGACGGCGACAGTTGCGCAGCGTCGCAAATGTCTTCGAGCTTGAGCATTTGCGTGCAGTTGTCGCGGATGTAGTCAGCCGCGCGCTCCAGTTTGAAATTGGGCTCGCGCAGCGGTTGATCGCCGGGGTTGAGGCGTTGCTGCACGTCGGTGAAAAACTCGACCGCCGCGCTGTGTTTGCTCAGCACGTCCTGCTCGCTGTCGACCAGTGTTTCGAACAACGCCTTCAGGCCGGCAAACAGGCTGGCGTCAGACGTATGGGTGATGGAAAACCGCCGAAACGCCAAGTCGCTGCCGAACCCGAGCTGATGCTGCAAGTCGGTGAGCCACGGCGTATCGACGTACAACATCAAGTACGACCACGGCTGGTCATTGATTGGATTACAGGCGTGGACGTCACCGGGATTCATCAGCACCACGGTGCCGGCGCTGACCTCAAACTCCGATTGTTCATGGATATAGGTACTGCGCCCGGCGGTAATCGCACCGATGGAAAAGTGCTCGTGGGCATGCCGGGTGTAACAGACCTCGCGCCCATCGGCGATGGAGCGGGCTTCAATGAAGGGCAGGGCATCGTCGCGCCAGAAGCGGGGGGCCTTGTCAGCGTCTTTGCCAGCGGTGGGCTTCATCGTCGGTGTCCTCGGCAGGTCAGCACCGGAGTGTATTAGCTCTCGCCGTCAAAGGCTCGTTGCAGTGCAGCGATATCGAGTTTTTTCATTTGCAGCATCGCCTCCATGGCGCGCTGTGATTTTGCCGTGTCGGGGTCTTTCATCATGTTCATCAGGGCGATTGGCACGATCTGCCACGACAGGCCGAATTTGTCCTTGAGCCAGCCGCATTGCTGGGCCTGAGGGACGCCCCCCGCGCTCAGGGCGCCCCAGAAGTGATCGACTTCCTCCTGGGTCTGGCAATTGACCTGAAACGAGATTGCCTCGCTGAACTTGAACATTGGGCCACCGTTGAGGCCGGTGAAACTCTGTCCGTCGAGCTCGAAGCTGACCGTCATGACCGAGCCTTCAGGGCGGCCATGCAAATCGAAACCGGCGTGGCCATAGTAGGTCGTGGCGGTGATTTTTGAATGATCGAACACCGAGCAGTAAAACTTCGCGGCTTCCTCCGCCTGATCGTCGAACCACAGGCAGGGCGTGAGCTTCTGAACGCGTTGCATGGCGGTAATCCTCTCCACGGTTCACTCGTGCTGAACTTTCAGCGTAGTCAGCCGGGAGGGGCTCGGAAGTACCGCAGATCGACAAGTTATCGATCAGAAATCCCAGCGGGTGGTCAGTTGCACGTTGCGAGGCTCGCCGTAGAACCCGGTGCCAAAGTTACCGAGCCCGGTGTAATAGGTCTGGTCGAAGAGGTTCTTCACGTTCAGCGTGGTGCTCAGGTGGTCGTTGAAGCGGTAACGCGCCATGACGTCCACCAGGGCATAGCTTTGCTGGGTGATTGTCGAAGACTGGCCGAAGTTGACCGGGTCGTCGGGGTTGGGCTGGAACACATTGCCGAAGAATTCGCTCTGCCAGTTCACCCCGCCGCCGACAGTGAGTTTTTCCAGTGTCCCTGACAGCCGGTAGGTGCTGAACACCCGAACCACTTGTTCCGGCGCGGTGGTTTGCAGGATCGAGCCGTAGACGTAATCGCCCTTGGCATCGCGGGTGTGGTTGTAGCTGTAGCCGGCCGACAGATTCCAGCCTTCCATCACTTCACCCGCCACTTCGACTTCAAAGCCTTTGGTCGTGGCGCCTTGCACCGGGCGGTACACCGACTCGGTGTCGACACCGCTGACGTACTCGGCAACGTTGTCTTGTTCGATGCGGAACACCGCGAAACTGGCGTTCAAGCGCCCGTCAAGGAATTCGGCCTTGAGCCCGGCCTCGTAGCTGTCGCCTTCCACCGGGTCGAGCAGTTTGCGCTCGGCATCCTTGCTCATCTGCGGCTGATAAATGCTGGTGTAGCTGGTGTACACCGACCAGGTATCGTCGAGGTCGTAGACCAGCCCGGCATACGGGGTGACCACGCCGGTCTGGCGATAGCTGTCGCGCACATCCTTGGTGGTCGGGTCGCTGTAGTCCAGCTCATCGCTGGCAGTGAAGCGGCTGACCCGGGCGCCGAGGATCACCGCCAGGTCGTCGGTTGGCTTGAGCCGGGTGGCCAGGTAGGCACCGGTCTGACGCTGGTCGATGTCGTTGTCGCCGACCCTGGCAATGTCCGGTTTCGCGAACTCGCCGCGCCAGTCGAAGATGCTGCCGTCGAGGGGCGGGTAGACCGAACCGTGCACCGGGATGTCCTGGCGCGTGTGCATCGACATGAAACCGGCGATCAGCTCATGCTCGCGACCCAGCAGGTTGAACGGGCCGGTGAAATTGACGTCGAGGTTGTCCTGCAACTGGTCGCCCTTGAACCGGCCCATGTACATGAACATGCCGTTGCCGGTGAGCGGGTCCGGATTGCCGCCGCTGGCCGAGGCGAGGAAGGTGTCGTGCTGGCGATGCTTGCGGTCGTAGCTGACCTTCAGCTTCCAGTCATTCACCAGTTGCTGTTCCACCGAGGCGAAGATCGTCTGGTTGGTGAAATCGCGCCGGCTCCAGTCGGTGGCCGGGTTGAACGAACGGGAAAAACGGGTGCGCGAACCGTCGCTGTTGTACATCGGGAAACCGGTCCAGCTGGCGCCACGGGAGCGGGTATTTTGCTGGTCGATACCGACGGTCACGAGAGTGCCCGGCGTCAGGTCGGCTTCGAGGATGCCGTAGGCGATGTCGCGGGTGTTGCGGTAGTTGTCCAGGTACGCGCTGCGGTCTTGATACGCCCCGACGAAACGCCCGCGCACGTTGCCGCTCTCCGTCAGTGGGCCAGCAATGTCGCCAGTGCTGCGATAGTTGTCCCAGGAGCCGACGGCGCCGGTGATCGAGGCCTTGAATGCTTTGGTCGGGCGCTTGCGGATCAGGTTGACGGTGGCCGATGGGTCCCCCGAACCGGTCATCAGCCCGGTGGCGCCCTTGATGATCTCGACGCGGTCGAAGGTCGCCATGTCGGTGCTGGTGGTGCCGTAATCGTAGACGCCGTCGTAGTCGGTGTTGACGCCGTCGTACTGGAAGTTGGTGATCGGCAGGCCACGGCTGGAAAACTCCCAACGCTCGCTGTCGTAGTTCTGCACACTGACGCCGGGCACACGGCGCAGGGCGTCGGCGATGCTGGTGGAGCCCTGGTCGTCCAATTGCTGGCGGGTGATGACCGACACCGACTGCGGGGTTTCACGCAAGGACAGCGACAGCCCGGTGGCTGAAGAGGTCGATCCGAGGGTGTAGGCGTGGCTGTCTTCGGTGATGGCGCCGAGCGCCCGGCCGGAAACGTTGGTGGTGCCCAGTTCCAGCGGCCCATTCGTTGCGGGGGCAACCTGCAGGACATAGCCGCGGTCGCCCTGAGGCTGGGCTTGCAAGCCACTGCCTTGCAACAGTCGCTGCAAGCCCTGTTGCACGGTGAATTCGCCTTCGAGCCCCGGGCTGTATTTATCACTCGCCAGATCGTTGCGGCCGGCGAGGAATATCCCCGCCTGTTCGGCGAAACGGTTGAGTGCACTGACCAACGAGCCGGCAGCGACCGTGTAATAACGCTTCTGGCGAGTGGACTGTTCACTGGTGCCGGCTGTTCCGGCGTGGGCGAAGGTCGGGGCAAGACTCAGCAGCGCGACCGGAAGGGCCAGTGCCAACGGACGCAAGGCAAAACGAGTGCGAGCGAAGGAGTCGCGCAAAAGGGTGTTCCCTGGAATAAGATCGAGCGGCAATTGAAGTGCTTCACAGGGTTAACCGAACGAAAAACCAAAAAGGGAACTGTGGCGTTGAAATGTTTTTGGTTCACGCTTTTGGCGCGACGTTGACCCACCAGTCCATGGTTTTTTCGACGCGTATCGGTAGCGCCGCTTCCAGCAGGCGCAAGGCTTGATCGGTGTCCTTGAGCGGAAACGACCCCATCACCGGCAAACCGGCGATGGCCGGGTCGCACGCCAGATGCCCCGGTCGGTAGCGGCTCAATTCGTCGATCAACTGCCCCAGCGGCAGGTTGTCCGCCAGCAACAGACCACGGCGCCAGGCTTCGCGGCCCGCCGCTGCTTCGGTGGAAGGCGGCGTGTGGTTTTGCGTGAACGCCAATTGTCGTCCGGCCTCGACCACCTGCACCTGGCCCGCCGTGGTTCGAACTTCGACCGCGCCTTCGTAGACGTTCAGCAACGTCCGCTGTTGTTCCTGGCGCACGCTGAAACGAGTGCCGAGCGCGCGCATCCGGCCTTCGGTGGTTTGCACCAGAAAGGCTCGGCTGCTGTCCTTGGCGGTATCAATCAACACTTCCCCGGCATTCAACAGCAGCAGACGTTGCGTGGTGTCGAAACGCACATTCAGCGCGCTGAGGGCGTTGAGCCAGATGCGGCTGCCATCGCTCAGGAGGCTTTCCCGGGTTTCGCCGGTGCCCGTGGAAAGATCGGCGGTCCATCGGCCCAGAGCGTCCGGCAGCGAAGATTCCCGCCAGGCGTTCCAGCCCAGTAGCCCGCCCGATGCGAGAATGAGCAGGCTCTTGACTGTCTGCCGACGGCTGATCGGCGAGCGCGCGGTATTACGCAGCACAAGTCCGGCGGCCTGTGGGTGATCATCTTGCAGCGCGGCAAAGCGCTGGCCAACACGCTCGACATAGCGCCAGGCCGCCTGATGATCGCCACTTTGCGCCAGCCAGGCTTGCCAGCGCTGACGTTCCTGATCGCCGACGTGCTGATCGTTGAGTTGCACATACCATTGCGCCGCTTGTTCGAGGCTGGCATGGCTGATCGAGTTGGAAGAGACGGCGGGCATGGCGCTACTCGATCAACAGGCCATCGAGTTCGGCCTCAAGCATCGCGCAGTGCATCAGCGCCTGTGCCAGGTACTTTTTCACCATGCGTTCGCACACACCGATTTCTTCGGCGATGGCGCGGTAGGGCAGGCCATGCAACTGGGCCAGGATGAACGCGTCGCGCACATTCTTTGGCAGGCGCAGCAGCATGGCGTCCACTTCATACAAGGTCTCGACGATGATTGCCCGTTGCTCCGGCGACGGTTGAACCGCCTGCGGGCGTGCAGCCAGCGTTTCCAGCCACGCCTGTTCCAGCTGTCGACGGCGCCAGTGATCGATGCACAAGCCACGGGCAATGGTCGCCAGGTAGGAGCGCTCGCGACTTTCGCAATCGAAGACTTGAGGGCGCTTGAGCACGCGGATAAAGGTGTCATGGGCCAGGTCGGCAGCATCGAACGCATTGCTCAAGCGTCGGCGCAGCAGCTCATGCAGCCAGCGGTGATGCGTGACGTAGAGGTTCTGAACGCTGGAAGAATCGGCGACCATCATCGTGAACAGATATCCATGGGCGACAGGCGCCGTTGGTGCAAATAAGAATTGGTCGCGATTAAAACAAAAGGTTCAGCTGCGTGCAAATGATATTGGTTTGCTTTTAGGGTGTGTAGACAGGCAGAGGGCCTTGGTGAAGTCAAATTGACTCTTGCCGTAGTCGTATTGACTGTTATGGCGTCAGGTCAAATTGACTGCCTTCGTCGCAGCGTTTTGATTTTTATAGCTTAAAAAACTGGCACGAAACCTGAAATAACAAACGTACAACTGGTCTGATTCGGGAGTACGGAAATATGTTCGCTTACTTCAGCAATCCTCAGAATGTCTTGCACCTGTCGAGCAACATGTTGGGCGCGGGCCTGGCGCTGTTGCTGGCAGGCATCTACGGCGCTTATCTCTACGCCGGACACCTGCCGATCGTGGTGTTGGTCGCGATGCATGCCATGACCATCATCGGGCCGACCCTGATCAAGATCGGCTATGTCATGCGCCTGCTGGCCCAGCATCGGATGGGCAAGGGTTTGGTCACCGCAGCGGTTTGAGGCATCAGACCGGTATTTTGCTTGTGCCGAGACGCTAGCCTCGTCCCAGACCACCCTGTTCGGCGATCCAGCGGGTGGCCAGGTCGATAAAGGCGCGCAACTTCGGTTGAGTCTGGGTTCTGCTGGGGAAATACAGGTACAGCGCCGAACTCAGTGGCACGAACGGTTGCAGCACCCGCTCCAGTCGGCCGTCCGCCAACTCATCGGCGATTTCCAGATCACAGGCATACGCCAGGCCCGAACCGCTACGGGCGGCCGCCACCAGCAACCTTCGGTCATTGACGATCACGCCGCCCTCGACACCCACGGTAAAATCGCGCCCCTCGCGGCGAAATTCCCAGCGGTGCGCGCTCCCCGAGGTCGAAAAGCGAAAGCCGATGCATTGATGACGGGTCAGGTCTTCAGGGCTGGCCGGTTTGCCTGCCTTGGCGAAGTACTCCGGCGCACCCACCACCGACCATTGCAGATCCGGCGTGAGGCGCACCGCGACCATGTCTTTTTCGATGGACTCGCCCAGGCGGATACCGGCATCGAAGCCGCCAGCCATCAGGTCCACCGTGGCGTCATCGAGGGAGATGTCGAGGGTGACTTGCGGATAAGCCTCGCGAAACAGCGGAATCAGCGGCTCCATCAACAAGGCCCCCGACAGCCTCGGTGCAGTGAGGCGCAGCGTGCCCATGGGCTGATCGCGAAAGCCGCTGAGCACCGCCAGCGCCTCATCGATTTCACTGGCCGCAGGCCGCAACCGCGCAAACAGGCTGGCCCCGGCTTCAGTCAACGCCACCCGGCGTGTGGTGCGCTGGAACAGCAACACACCCGTACGGCGCTCGAGCAATTTGATCGCATGGCTGACAGCGGTGGGAGTGACCGCCAACCGCGTCGCGGCGAGGGTGAAACTCTTGTGCTCGGCCACCGCCAGAAACTCAGTCAAGCCATCGAAAGGATCGTGATTCATCGCGGTGCCATTATGAAAGAGCGTTTCATAGTGCTTGTAACACGAGGGCATTTTTCCGGGCAATCTTCCTGCGTACCTTGTGCCTACCCCCACTGCACACAAGGAACACGCTCATGACCACCTCCAATAACTTCAAGCGTATCTGGCTCATCACAGGCGCTTCTCGCGGTATCGGCGCAAAAATCGCCGCCGCTGCGCTGGCCAACGGTGACGCGGTGGTTGCCACCGCCCGCGATGCCAACAGCATCACCCAGCGTTTTGGCGATCAACCCGGTTTGCTGGCCGTCACCCTCGACGTCACTGACGAAGCGCAGGGCGTTGCGGTCGCAAAAGCCGCCATCGAGCACTTCGGACGCATCGACGTGCTGGTCAACAACGCCGGTTTCGGTTTGCTCGGCGCAGTAGAAGAAGCCACTGCCGATGAAGTTCGCCGCGTGTACGAAACCAATGTCTTCGGTTTGATGAACGTCACTCGCGCCGTCCTGCCTTACATGCGCGCCGCTCGCAGCGGGCATGTGATCAACCTGTCATCGGTGGGAGGTTACAGATCCGGGGCGGGATTCGGTGTTTACTGCTCGACCAAATTCGCCGTCGAAGGCTTGAGTGAAGCGCTGCATGCCGAGCTGGAGCCGCTGGGCGTCAAGGTCACCATCGTTGAACCGGGCTATTTCCGCACGGAGTTTCTCGAAGGCAATTCGCTGGTCGAATCGCCGTCCTCGATTGCCGACTACGACGGCACTGCGGGTGAAGTACGCAAGATTGCCAAGGCCGTGACCCTGAATCAGCCCGGTGATCCGGACAAACTGGCCCAGGTCATGATCACCCTGGTGGAAGCGCAAAAAGCACCGCTGCGCCTGCCGCTGGGCAGTGACTGCGTCGCGGCGATCGAAGCCAAGAACGCCTTTGTCGCCGGTGAGTTGCAGGCCTGGCGCGAAGTGTCGGTGTCCACCGATTTCTAAGCCCCGACGCAACCTGTAGGAGCCAGCTTGCTGGCGAAGCGGCAGCGGCCATAAAACCGCTTCGCCAGCAAGCCGGCTCCTACAGGTTTGAGGCGGTATTGAGAGTACCGGTGGTCGATGAACCGGTCTCGCCCGGCAATTTGCGCTTAGCTATAGGGATAACCCAAACAGCGCTACCTGTAGGAGCGAAGCTTGCTCGCGAAGGGGCCGTGTCATTTGACATGGAAGTCGTCTGTCACACCGCCTTCGCGAGCAAACTTCGCTCCTGCATGGGCCGTGAGTCTGAGGAATTCGTCATGCTGACCCTCAACATCAATGGCAAGGATCAGGCACTGGATGTCCCTGCGGACATGCCGCTGCTTTGGGTCCTGCGCGATGTCGCGCACCTGACCGGCACCAAATTCGGTTGCGGCATGGCTCAGTGCGGCGCTTGCACCGTGCATGTCGACGGGGCGCCGCTGCGCTCCTGCATCACGCCCGCCACGGCAGTGGCCCATGGGCAAAAAATCCTCACCATTGAAGGCCTGTCCACCGACGGTTCGCACCCGGTGCAACAAGCCTGGGCCGAACTCGATGTGGTCCAGTGCGGCTACTGCCAGTCCGGGCAGATCATGTCGGCGGCGGCGCTGCTGGCGAAGATCCCCAAGCCCACCGACAGCGACATCGACCAGGCGCTCTCCGGCAACATCTGCCGCTGCGGCACCTACCCGAGGATTCGTGCCGCGATCAAACGCGCCGCCGACATCGGTTGACGGGAGTCATGCACCATGAACAGCATCAATCCGTTATCGCGCCGTGGGTTTCTCAAGGGCAGCGCAGTGCTGGGCGGTGGGCTGGTGATCGCCTTTGTCATCCCCGGCGCCCACCGTTTTGCCATGGGCGCCGAGAATCAGGGCAACGTCTTCGCGCCCAATGCATTTTTACGAATCGGTAACGACAACAGCGTCACCGTGCTGCTCGGCCATTCTGAAATGGGCCAGGGCATCTGGACCGGCCTGACCATGCTGATCGCCGAAGAGCTGGACGCCGACTGGTCGAAAATCCGCGTCGAACACGCCCCAGCGTCGGCCGCCGACTATGGTCTGCCCGGGTTTGGCGGGATGCAAATCACTGGCGGTTCGACCTCGACCTGGATGGAGTTCGATCGCTACCGTCAGGCGGGCGCGGCGGCGCGGTTGATGCTGATCGAAGCCGCCGCCAAGCGCTTCAATGTTGCGCCTTCGACCATTCGCACCGAGTCCGGCGTGGTCATTGCCGGCGACAACCGTGCCACGTACGGCGAACTGGCCGATGACGCGGGCAAGCTGCCGGCACCGGACCCGGCATCGATCAAGTTCAAGGAGGCGAAAGACTGGAAGGTCATCGGCAAACCGACCAAACGCCTGGACACACCGGAGAAAATCACCGGGAGAGCCAAGTTCGGGATGGACGTGCAGTTCGACGGACTCATGACCGCGATGGTTGCCCGCGCGCCGGTGTTCGGCGGCAGCGTCAAATCCTTTGAAGGCGCGCAAGCGCTGGAGATACCGGGCGTGCACAAAGTGGTGCAGGTGCCGACGGGCGTCGCGGTGATTGCCGATCATTACTGGGCGGCGAAACTGGGGCGCGATGCGCTGAAGGTCGATTGGGATCTGGGGCCGAACACCGGGCTCGACAGCCAACATCTGCTGGAGAGCTTTCGCAAACTCGCCGCCACGCCGGGCACTTCGGCCAGCAAGGCCGGGGATGCGCAGGGCGCTTTGCGCAAGGCAGCGAAGGCGATTGACGTCGAGTACAGCGTGCCGTACCTGGCTCATGCGCCAATGGAACCGCTCAATTGCACGGTGAAAATCACCCAGGACAAATGCGAAATCTGGACCGGTACGCAGTTCCAGACGCTGGATCAGATGATCGCGGGAAAAATCACCGGGCTCAAACCCGAGCAGGTCGAGATTCATACCGAGTTTCTGGGCGGCGGTTTCGGCCGGCGGGCCAACCCGACTTCGGACTTTGTCGCTGAGGCCGTGGAGGTTGCGAAGGCGGCGGGCGGCCCGGTGAAAACGGTGTGGTCGCGTGAGGACGACATCCGTGGCGGGTATTACCGCTCGGCGTTCCTGCATCAGGCGCGTATCGGCCTGGATGCCAGTGGAATGCCGATTGCTTGGAAGCACGTGATGGTCGGGCAGTCGATCATGGACGGCACAGCGTTTGCGGCCACCATGGTCAAGGACGGTATCGACAAAACGTCGGTCGAAGGCGTTGTCGACAGCCCTTACATCGAGGGCTTGGCCGATCATCAGGTGGAACTGCATTCGCCGAAAACCGGCATCACCGTGTTGTGGTTGCGTTCGGTCGGGCACACCCACACGGCGTTCGTGATGGAGTCGTTGATCGATGAGCTGGCCGAAGCGGCAGGCAAGGACCCGGTGGAGTACCGGCGAACCTTGCTCAAGGACCATGCGCGGCATCTTGGTGTGTTGAACCTGGCGGTCGAGAAGGCCAACTGGACAGCGCCATTGCCGGATGGGCATGCACTGGGTGTCGCGGTGCATGAGTCGTTCGGCAGCTACGTCGCGCAGGTTGCCGAGGTGTCCCAGGACAACCTGAAGATCCGCGTGCACCGGGTGGTGTGCGCGGTGGACTGCGGCATTGCGGTCAACCCGATGAGCATCGCGGCGCAAATGGAGTCGGCCATCACCTTCGGCCTCGGCTTTACCCTGCACAGCAAACTGACCTTCAAGAATGGGCAGGTGGTGCAGTCCAATTACCACGACTATCAGGTGCTGCGCCTGAACGAAATGCCGGTGGTTGAAGTGCATATCGTGCCCAGCACCGACAAACCCGGCGGCATCGGTGAAGCGGGCGTGCCGCCCACGGCGCCGGCGGTGGCCAACGCAGTGTTTGCCCTGACCGGGCAACGGTTGCGCGAACTGCCCTTGCAACTGTCGGGGGTGTGAGATGAGGCGACATCTGATTCTGGGCGCAGTGGTGCTGATCCTCCTGACGATCTACGCCACGGACCTGTTCTCAGAGGATAGAGAAGCGTTGAAGGCTTTCGATACCGTGCAGAAAGTGTTTCAAAGCCCGCGTTGCCAGAACTGCCATATCCCGGGTGATTCACCGTTGCAGTTCGATGCCGGAACGCCCCACGCGATGAACGTCGTACGCGGCATGGACGGCAAGGGCGCGGCCGGTTTGCCGTGCGCCACCTGCCACGCCGACAGCAATCCGCCGGCCAGTTACGGCCCGCATGCTCCGCCGGGTGCACCGCACTGGAGCCTGCCGCCTGCGGCGCACAAAATGGCCTGGATCGGGCTGCCGGCCGACAAATTGTGCGCAATGATCAAGGACCGCTCCAGTAATGGCGACCGGGATTTCGCCGCGCTGATCAAGCATGTCAGCGACGACAAACTGGTGCTGTGGGGCTGGAATCCGGGTGAAGGGCGAGCGCCGGTGCCGGTGCCGCACGATATTTTCGTCACTCAATTCAAGCGCTGGGCCGAGGCCGGAGGGCCTTGTCCGGTGGTGGGCAGTTGACCGACGGTCCGTTAATCGGGAGTCAAACCGGGTATGGACCACTCTAAAGAACATACCCGCCAATGGAGTGAGTCATGCTGAACCCAGGCAAACCGGTAAAACACGGCGCTAACGCAGACCCGTTGCTGTCGCCCCAGCAAGCGCGTCAATTGCTGCGTGATCAGGCCCGTAAAGCCGAGCAGGAAGTGATTGGTGTGCAGATGGCGAGCATGGATGAGTTGACGCTGCTGTCCAACCGTCACGGCTTCACGACACTGGCCCAACTGGGGCTGGACGCCTGTCAGCAACTGGAAAAACCGGCCACGCTGCTGTTTTTCGACCTCGATAATTTCAAGCACATCAACTATTTGTACGGCCGCGCCGAGGGTGATAACGCCCTGAAAACCTTTGCCGACGTGCTGCGCATCGCCTTTCGCGAAAACGATGTGATTGGCCGGCTCGGCGACGACGAGTTTGTGGCCTTGTTGACCGGTTCAAGCGCCGTGGACATTGGCGCCATCAAGTCGCGGCTCGAAGAAATCCTCGACGAGCGCAACGCCACGATGCGTCGCGGTTATGACATTCGCTTCAGCATTGGCCAGGTTGAGTACGACATTAATCTGCATCACTCGATCGATGAACTGCTGATTGAGGCGGAGAGGGCGTTGCACCAGTAGGCTGGAATTTCGGTGGTGTATGAGCGGGCCTCATCGCGAGCAGGCTCGCTCCCACAAGGATTTGTGCCGAATGCAGGTTTTGTATTCTGCGAAGATCCACTGTGGGAGCGAGCCTGCTCGCGATGGGGCTCTTTCATTCACCCATATCTTCACTTGGCAAACAGCTGCCCGATATCCTTGAACGCTTTGAACTCCAGCGCGTTACCGCAAGGATCGAACAAAAACATCGTCGCCTGTTCGCCAACCAACCCCTGAAACCGAATACCCGGTTCGATCACGAATTGAGTTTCAAGCGCCTTCAGCCGTTCAGCCAAACCCTCCCACTCATCCATCCCCAGCACCACGCCAAAATGCGGCACCGGCACGTCATGCCCGTCCACGGCGTTGGTGTGCGCCGCTTCCTGTGAGGCGTTTTTGGGCGCGAGGTGAATCACCAGTTGATGGCCGAAAAAATTGAAGTCGACCCAATGGTCGCTGGACCGGCCTTCTTCCAGACCGAAGACGTCACGATAAAAAGTCCGGGCTGCCGCGAGGTCATATACCGGGATGGCCAAGTGAAAAGGGGAGAGTTGCATCGCTGTGCCTCGCAGATTGACGGTGGTTGAAGTGGAGTTTAGCGCTGTGCTTTTCGATTGAAAGACGATAGTTTTTGCATCGAGCTCAAATTATTTCGATCAATCGAGACCGTCATGCTGCGTGAACTGAAAACCTTCATCGCTGTTACACGCTACGGCACATTCGCCGCCGCCGGCATGCACATCGGCCTGACGCAGTCGGCGGTCAGCGCGCAGATGCGCAACCTGGAACAGGCGTTGGGCATTCGTTTGTTCGATCGCACCGGGCGTCAGGCGATTCTCAATGCGGCAGGGCAACGGGCGTTGCCAATGGCCCGGGAGATGCTGGAAACCTTCAGTCGCATGGCGGTCAGCGATGACGTCAGCGAGTACCGCGGCGAGTTGAAGATTGGCGCAGTGGCCACGGCCCAGACCGGTTTGTTGCCCCAGGCGTTGTTGCGACTGCGTCAGCAAGCGCCGTTGCTGGAGCCGAAACTGGTGCCGGGCGTTTCGCTGAATCTGCTGAGCCAGGTCGATACCGGGGAGGTTGATCTGGCCATCCTGATCAAGCCGCCGTTCGAGTTGCCCAAGGAGTTGTCGGCGCAGGTCATTCGCAAGGAACCGTTTGTGCTGATCGTGCCGCCGGAGCTTGAAGGTGATGACCCGTTGCAGATCCTCGCGAACCATCCCCATGTGCGCTACGACCGCAATTCCTTCGGTGGGCGCCTGGTGACGCGGTTCCTGCGTGAGCAGCAGATTGATGTGCAGGTGGCTTTGGAACTGGATGAACTGGAAGCCATCGTCAAAATGGTTGAATGCGGATTGGGTGTGTCGCTGCTTCCTGAGGCCGGGTTGTGGCTTGAGTATGGCGCGAAGGTGCGGATCATCCGGTTGGGCGAACTGACGTTCTACCGCGAGATTGTGCTGTTGCAGCGCTACAGCCAGCGTTTGCAGCCAATCCAGCAGCTATTTGCCGACTGCTTGAGCCAATAGATGATCCCTGTAGGAGCTGGCTTGCCAGCGATGGCGATGTCCGTCTCACTGTAAATGTTGGCTGTACGACCGCTATCGCTGGCAAGCCAGCTCCTACA